>NZ_JAHRBL010000006.1 GCF_019693445.1 Deinococcus aquaedulcis
CAACGATCACGCTCGTCGGCGGTTGAGGCTTGGCGTTGACGACGCAGCAGTTCGTCTTCATCTAAGTGCTTCAGAGGAATGATCGCTTTGATACACTAACTATACTTCAAATTTGTATTACGCCGGAATTAGGCACTGGCGAGCTTCTCTGTCGCTCTGTTTCTCAGCAAAGTACCGGTTGAGGAGCAGGGCGCTCAAATGTCCCCTCTGCAGGCGAAGGGGACATTTTTCCTAGCCCCGACTCAACGCCCCCTTTAAAAATGAACGTGTTCATTTTTGATCATGTTCACCAAAGGAGAGGCTATGCAACGTTGGGCGGGACGGCTGTTGATTGCGGTGGCGCTGGGCCACATGGTGCTGGCCCTGGGGAGCGTGCTGCCGGGGCTGCGAACACTGGCGCCAGACGGTCTGCTGGGCATGATCGGTGCGCCGTGGGGCCCGCCGCAGCCGGAGCAGCACGCCGCGTTCTGGAGTTCGCTGGGCAGCTTTGCGGGCGTGCAGGCGCTCTGGGGCCTGTGGGTGCTGGCTGCGGCCCGCGAGGGAAGACAGCCGGTGCCCGGCAGCGGCCTGGGCCTGCTGGTGCTGACGGCCTTGCAGCTCATCCTGGCGCCCATCAGCGGCTTCTGGCTGAATCTGGTGCCGGCACTCCTGCTGATGGCCGCTGAGGCCCGGGTCCGGGTGGCACCCCCAGAGGCCGCGTCATGACCTCCCCACGCCCCGACACCCCCAGCCGCCGCGAGCGCCACAAGCAGGACAAGCGTTCACGCATCCAGGCCGCCGCCCTGACCCTGTTCACCGCGCAGGGGTACGAGGCCACCACCATCCGGCAGATTGCCGCCGAGGCAGATGTGGCGGCCGGCACTGTCTTCCGCTACGCCACCGACAAGGCCGATCTGCTGCTGATGGTTTTTCATGACGTGATTGCCCAGACCATCGAGGAGGCCCTCGCCCCGGAGCGGCTGACCGGGCCGCTGTCACAGGTGCTGCCCGGCCTGTTCGACCCCTTCTTTGCCTTTTACGAGGCGCGGCCGGCACTGGCCAGCGATTTTCTGCGCTTGGTGCTGTTTCATGACAGCCCCTGGCGCGCGCGCGAACTGGAACAGGGCCACGCCTTCGTGGCCCAGCTGGCGGGCCTGCTGCGGGCCCGCCAGCTGGCCGGCGAGGTGACCGCCGACCTGGACCCGCAGACCGCTGCCTTTGCCCTCTTTTCGCTGTATCAGGCGTGTCTGGTGGGGTGGCTGTCGGGCGGGGTCACGTTGGCGAACACCCGCGCGCAACTGGCGGCGCTGCTGGCCCTGCAGTTGCGTGCCCTGCAGGCCGGCGCGGCGGCCGGGGGCCCGGCATGACGGCCCCGGTGCTCATCGTGGGCGCAGGTATTGGCGGGCTGGCGCTGGCCCAGGCGCTGACCCGTCAAGGCGTGCCCGTCCGGGTGATCGAGAAGGCAGAGGCTCTGCGGCCCGTGGGCGCAGGCCTGATTCTGGCCGGCAACGCGCTGCGGGTGCTGGACCGGCTGGGACTGGGCGAGGCCGTGCGCGCCGCCGGGCACCCGCTCAGCGGCGCCCAGCTGACCACTGCTGCGGGGCGGCCACTACAGACCCTGTCCTACGCGGCGTCCGGCGGGGCGGTGGGGCTGCACCGCGCGGCGCTGCAGGGCATCCTCAGCCAGGGGCTGGAGGCGCAATTGCTCATGGGGACCACCCTGCGCGCGCTGCATCCGCAGCGGGCGGGCGTGGAGGTCACCCTCAGCGACGGCACGGTTCAGCGGTGCCGCGCCGTGGTCGGGGCCGACGGCCTGCACTCCTCGGTGCGGGCGCTCCTGTTCGGGGCCGTGGTGCCGCGCTACGCGGGGTACACCAGCTGGCGCTTTGTGGTGCCCCGCCCGGGCCCGGCCCAGGCCACCGAACTGTGGGGCCTGGGCTGCCGCCTGGGGCTGGTGCCGATTGGGCCGGCCCAGACCTACGGCTACCTGACCGTCAACGCCCCAGAGCAGCCCCCCCAGGGCGCGAAACCGCCTGGGACCGTGGCCGAAGTGCTGGCCCACGCGGCCCCCTTCGGTGGTCCAGTCCCTGGCGTGCTGGCGGGCCTTGGGGCCGATACCCCGGTGATCCGCACCGACATTCACGAGATTCGCCTGCGCCGCTGGAGCCAGGGCTCTGTGACGCTGCTGGGTGACGCCGCGCACGCCATGACCCCGAATCTGGGGCAGGGGGCGGCCATGGCGCTGGAAGACGCCTGGGTGCTGAGCCAGCAGATGCTGACCGCCAATGACGTGCCGGCGGCCCTGGCCCGCTACGAGGCCCTGCGGCGGCCCCGGGTGGAGGCGGTGCAGCGCCAGTCGCGGCTGGTGGGGCAGGCCGGGCAGCTGGAAGACAGCGCGCTGCGCGCCCTGCGGGATCTGGCCATGCGCCTCACTCCTGCCGCCGCCGCGCAGCGCTCCAGCCAAGGGTTGTTCAGCGTCAATCTGGACGGCTGAGCGCGGACGGGGGAGGGGCCGCCCCTCCCGCCCTGACAGCGGCCGTTCAGGCCAGGGCGCGGTTCAGCTCGTCGCGGAAGTCCTGGGCCGCCGCCACACTTGCCGCCACCTCCAGCCCCTGGGCGTACTGCACCCCCCGGCTGGCACTCGCCAGCGCCCCGGTGCCGCCGGCATCGAAGGCCGGGGCCAGCTCTGCCGCGCCTGCCCCCTGCGCCCCCAACCCGGGCAGCAGCAGCAGCGCCCGGGGCAGGCGGGCCCGGTAGGCGGCCAGATCCTGCGGATGGGTGGCCCCCACCACTGCCCCCACGCTGGCATACTCGCCGTCCTCCTGGGCATTCAGGCGCGTCACTTCATCGGCCACGCGCTCGCTGATCCCGTGGCCCTGCAGGTCGGCCTGCCCGGGGTTGCTGGTTTTCACCAGCACGAACACCGCGCCGCCGTGGGCGCGGGCGGTCTCCACAAAGGGCGTCAGTGTTTCAAAGCCCAGAAAAGGATTGACCGTCAGCGCCGAGCCCGCGTGGTCCCCAGCCAGCCAGCCCTGGGCGTAGGCCTGGGCGGTGGAGCCAATGTCGCCCCGTTTGCCGTCCAGCAGCACCGGCAGCCCCAGCGTGCGCGCAGCGGCGCAGACCTCGTGCAGCACTGTCAGCCCGGCCAGCCCCACCGCCTCGTAAAAGGCCAGCTGCGGCTTGATGCACGCGGCGTAGGGCGCGGTGGCCTCCAGCACGTCCAGCGTGTGGGCGCGCAGGTGGTCCAGATCGCGGTAGGCCTCCAGGCGGGGGTCCAGGCCCACGCACAGGCGGGTGGCAAGGCGGCGGGTGCGGTCGGTCACGGCCTGCGCGAAGGTCATCGGGCCCGAGGCTAACACGGGGGCGGACGGGGCTTCTCATTACAATGGACGGGGGGGCGCGCCTCTGTAGGGCGCCGCGCAGGCTCTGGCCCGCGCAAAGGGCCCGTCCCAGGAGGTCCAAGGTGCCGCCGCGTCGTTTTGCTCTGCTCTCATTCCTGTGGTCTGGTGGCTGGTCTGCCGTGTGGCTGGCGGCGCTGTTCACGGCGCTGTACCTGGGGTTGCAGGCCACCTCCCTGCACTTTCAGGGGGTGCCCGGGCTCTCGGCGTGGTACCTGCCCGCCGGCTTGATCCTGGCCTTCCTGACCATCTGCGGCCTGCGTTTTGCGCCGTGGGTGTTGGTGACGGTAACGCTGGGCGGCCTGCTGCTCTCGCCGCACCCGCCGGACACGGTGGCCGCGCTGATCACGGTGGGGGCCTACGTGGTGGGGGCCGCCCTGCTGCGGCGCAGCGCCGGCTGGCGCACCGGGCTGGTGGGGCTGCGCGATGTGGCCCGCTTTGCCACGGCGGCCCTTCTCGCCTCGGGGCTGGCGGCCCTGGGCACGGTGTCGTCCCTGAAGCTGGCGGGCCACTTGCCCGCCCTGCCCTGGTCCACGGCCATTCTGAACTGGTGGGTGGGCGATCTGGTGGGCATCATGGCCCTGACCCCGCCGCTGCTGTTGCTGCGCCGCGCCCGGGCCGGCGCGGGGGCGTCAGACGGGCCGATGCAGGGGGCCCGGGCCGCTGTGCTGGGGCTGCAACTGCTGGCCATTCCTGCCACGCTGCTGCTGGTGTTCGGGCTGGCAGCGGCCCACGACCTGCAGGTGCTGTACCTGTGTTTTCTGCCGCTGCTGTGGCTGGCGCTGCACCAGGGGCTGCCCCTGGCCACCTTTGGCAATCTCCTGATGAGCGTGGGCATCACCCTGATGGCCTGGGCCACCAGCGCGCCGGTGAAGCAGCGCCTGGATATGCAACTGCTGATGACCACCCTGGCCCTGACCACGCTGGTGCTGGCCACCCTCAGCACCGAGCGGCGGCGCCAGCGCCAGCGGCTGGCGCACCTCGCGCTGCACGACGCCCTGACGGGTCTGCCCAACCGCCGCGCCTTTCTGGACCGTCTAGGTGAGTGGCTGCATGCCCAGCAGACGGGCGGGGGCGCCGTGCTGGTGCTGTTTCTGGACATTGACCGCCTGAAGTGGGTGAACGACACCCTGGGGCATGCGGCGGGCGACACTTACCTGCAGGTGATGGCCGAGCGCCTGCGGGCCTGCCTGCCGCCCCAGGGGCTGGCGGCCCGCCTGGGCGGCGACGAGTTTGCCCTGGCCCTGCCGGTGCAGACCCAGGCCGAGGAAACCGAATGGGCCCAGCGCGTGCTGGCCGGCGTGCAGGGGCCCCTGCAGGTGGCCGGCTACGAGATTACGCCCGCCGTGAGTATGGGGGCCAGCAGCGCGCCGCGCGACGGCACCGAGGTCGCGGCCGTGCTGCAGCGCGCTGATGAAGCCATGTACCACGCCAAACGCACCGGGCAGGGCCTGCACCATTTCGTGTCGGCGGCGCCCGCCGGCCAGTACACGGCGCTGCAGTACGAGCACGATCTGCGCCAGGCCCTGCTGCAGGGCGGGCAGCTGGAACTGCATTACCAGCCGCAGTTCGAGTTGCCGTCCATGACCATCAGTGGGTTCGAGGCGCTGGTGCGCTGGCGGCACCCCGAACAGGGCCTGATTCCGCCGGGCGCCTTTTTGCCGGTGGCCGAGCGCACGGGCCTGATCGTTCCGCTGGGCCGCTGGGTGATGCGCGAAGCCTGCGCGCAGCTGCAGCGCTGGAGCGCGCAGTCGGGGCGGCCCCTGCGCATGGCGGTGAATGTCTCGGCCGCGCAGTTGCACCCGCCGCTGGTGGACGAGGTGCGGGCCGTCCTGGGCAGCAGTGATCTGGCGCCTGGGCAGCTGGAACTGGAACTCACCGAGAGCACCCTGCTGGTGGACCCGATTCGGGCCGCGCGCGTGCTGGCCGAGATTGGCGAGCTGGGCGTGCGCATGGCACTGGATGATTTCGGCACCGGCTATTCCAGCCTCAGCCACCTGAACGTGTTTCCGGTGAACACCCTGAAGATTGACCGCTCCTTTGTGCAGGCGCTGCAGGGCTGTCCGCCTGACCGCAGCGTCGTGCGCGGCGTGGTGGCGCTGGGGCATGCCCTGGGCATCTCGGTGCTGGCCGAGGGTGCCGAAACCCCGCAGCAGGTGGAGTGGGTTTCGGCGCTGGGTTGCGACGCGGTTCAGGGCTACGCCGTAGGCCGTCCGGTGCCGCCGGCACAGGCAGCAGCGTTCCTGAATGGGGCAGTGGGGGAGCCCCGGTAAGCGGCCAGAACAGCAGGGGGCTGTCGGTGCGAGCGGCGCGCCCTTCAATGCTCGTCCCCAGAATCGTCAAGGCCCACGTTAATCCCTTTGCCCGGCCCCCTACACTGCGCCCATGACCTTTTCCATCGTGGGGCGCGATCCGCTCACAGGTGACCTGGGCGTGGCGGTGGCCAGCAAATTCCTGGCGGTGGGGGCGCTGGTGCCCTTTGTGCAGGGCGGCGTGGGCGCGGTGGCCACCCAGAGTTACGTGAATCCCACCTTTGGCCCCGAAGGGTTGCGGCGCCTGTCGGCGGGCCTAAGCCCCCAGCAGGTGTCGGCGCAGTTTCAGGCCGAGGACCCCGGCATCGGGCAGCGGCAGTTTGGGCTGGTGTCGGCCTCGGGGCACAGCGCCACCTTCACCGGGCCAGGGTGCCACGACTGGGCTGGTGGCTTCGCCGGGCCCGATGTGGCGATCCAGGGCAACATCCTGACGGGCGAAGAGGTGGTGACGGCCATGCGCGAGGCCTGGGAAGCGGGCACCGGGCTGCCCCTGCCCCGGCGCCTGCTTGCGGCCCTGGACGCAGGAGACCGGGCGGGCGGGGACCGGCGCGGGCGGCAATCGGCGGCGCTGCTGTGTGCGGGCCCGGGGCGAGGCTACGGCGGCCTCACCGACGACTGGGTGAACCTGCGCGCCGACGACCACGAGGCGCCCTGCGCTGAGCTGGCGCGGCTGCTGGACCTGCACGACCTGTTGTTCACCCGCCCCGCGCAGACGCGCCCCTTCACGGCGGCCGAACTGGACTGGCTGCGCGCCCTGCTGCGGCGCCAGGGCTACGCCCAGGCCCTGCCGGACGGCGCCTGGGACGCGCAGACCGAGGCGGCGGCCTGGGCCCTGTACGGCACCGAGAACCTGGAAGAGCGCTGGGTGGCGGGCGGCGAGGTGGACCCGGTGGCCCTGGCGTACCTGCAGGGCCGCTACCCGGGGTAGACTGCGCCCCATGCGGCTGTCCGCCACCGATGTTTACGCCTTTCAGGCGCTGGGATTCCTGGGCGCCCAGCTCCCCGAACGCTGGGTGTCCAGCGAGGAGATCAGCGAGGCCACGGGCGTGCACCGGCCCTATCTGGTGCGCATTCTGGCGGCCCTGAGCGCCAAGGGCGTGGTGAAGAGCAAAAAGGGCATCGGCGGCGGCTACGCACTGGCGCGTAAGCCCCAGCTGATCAGCCTGTGCGAGGTCGTGCGCGCCATTGACGGCCCGGTGGCGCCGCTGTCGTGCATCAGCCTCAACTGGCACGAACCCTGTGTGGAAGAGGCCCGCTGCCACGTGCGCAACACCGTGTACACCCGCATGCGCGACGCCATGCTGGGCGTGCTGCAGGAATTCAGCGTGCAGGACCTCGTGACCGATGCCCGCCAGGGCGTGAGTTACGGCCACTGCCTGGGCCACCTGCTCAAACCCAACGCGTAAGGGGCCCCGCTGCTGCCGGGCCACCGGACGCCCCACGCCTTAGGCTGTGAGGCCATGTCCTTTTCTGCAGCGACCCACGCGGCCCTGTGGCCGGCCCTGCTCAGCCTGCCTCTGACCTGGGAGGCGCTCCCCGAAATGGGGGTGGCCGTTCCCGGAGGCCTCCACTTGGTGCGCCGGGAAGCCCCGGACGGCACCCTCTTTCTGCGCGCCGTCCTCCACACGTCCGAGGATTTTCAGGCGCTGTTGGACGGACGCGGCGACTACACCGAGGAAGAACTGGACGATCCCTACGCCGTCATTGACGACCGCTGGGCCGAAGCCAGCGAGCGGTTGCAGCCCCTGCGGGCAGAAGCCGCGCAGACACTGGGCGCACCCTCCCCGTCAGAGGAAGGCCCAGCCCACCGAACCCACTGGCTGCTGGCCGACCGCACAGTGGCGGTGGGGCTGGATCAGGCCGACCAGGACAGTCCTATCGAGGTCTGCGTGTGGCTGCTGCCCCCGGGGCGCACCTTGCGCCACCTGGACCTCTGAGAGCGGTCACCACAGGACCTGACGGTGAACCCTCCAGGTCATGTGAGGCGAGCGGGCTTGCAAAGCTGCGGAGCAGAGCGAGTGACCACGCCAGAGAGCGGTTGGAATTGAGCGGGGTGCTTTCCTCCCCTTAACGTCACGGAAGACCGCTGTGAGGGCGACCAGTGAGCGTTTGGCTGCGGGGCCGCCTGGGTCGCCAGCGGTGCAGGGCGCTACCCTGGCCTCCATGACCCGCCCCCTCTACCACGACAGCACGCTGTTCACGTTCGCGGCCCAGGTGGCGCAGGTGCAGGGATCAGAGGTGGCCCTGGACGCCACTGCCCTCTACCCCGAAGCCGGCGGGCAGGCGGCCGATACCGGCACCCTGCGCTGGCCCGGGGGCGAGGCCCGGGTGCTGGGGGGCCGCAAGGACAAGGCCACCGGGCTGATCTGGCACCCCCTGGCCGGTGACCTGCCGCCCCTCGGCGCGGCCGTGCAGGGCGAGGTGGACCAGGCCCGGCGCTGGCGGCACATGCAGCGCCACAGTGGCGAGCACCTGCTGGCCCAGGCATTCTTGCGGGTGAACCCGGCCTTTACGGTGGCGGCTGTGAACATGGCGGGCCCCGAATGCACCCTGGACCTGCACGGCGACCCAGCCGAGCGCCACATCCGCGCCGCCGAGACCCTGCTGCGCGAAACCCTGGGCCGCACCGAACTGACCCTGGAAACGCCCGTGGTGCCCGAGGGTGACCTGAACCGCTACCCCCTGCGCCGCGAGACGGCGGTGCGCGGCGAGGTGCGCCTCGTGATTTTCCGCGACGCCCAGGGCCAGCCCTTTGACGTGAGCGCCTGCGGCGGCACCCACGTGCCCCGCGCCAGCATGGCGGCCCCCGTGGCCGTGCTGCGCCACGAGCGCATCAAGGGCGGCGTGACCCGCGTGACCTTCATGGCGGGCGAAGAAGCCAGCGCCTCTCTGGGGGGCGTGTACGCCCAGGCCCGCGCGCTGGCCCAGGGCTTCAGCGTGCCGGTGGAGCGCCTGCCAGAGCGCGTGCAGGCCCTGCGCGAACAGGCGGGGGCGCTGCAGGCCGAACTGGACGCCCTGCACGCCGCCCAGGCCCGCACCCTGCGCGACGCGGCGCCAGCGGAACCCCGTGGCGACGTGACCCTTCGCGTGGTGGGCCTGCCCAGCCCGGCGGGTCTGCCAGCGGCCCTGGGCGACCTGCCCCCCGGCCACGTGGTGCTGGCGACCACCCCGGAAGGTCGCTGCGGCGTGGGCAGCGCCGCGCCTGGCGTAGACGCCTCGGCGTTGCTGCGCGCGGCGCTGGCGGTGGCCGGGGGCAAGGGCGGCGGCCGGGCCGATCTGGCGCAGGGCAGCACGCCGGACCCGGCGGCCTTTCTGGACGCGGCGCGCGCCCTCCTGCCCGGCTGACACAGGCCTCATACGACTTCTGGAAAAGTCCGCCAGAAGTGACGGAATGGTTCCGGCCAGAGAGACTCGCAGAGAGGGAACAACAGCAGAGTTCTGGAAACTGGACCTGGAAGGCTCCGCCGCAGAGGAAGATCAGGGTCTGTTGCAGAAATGAACGGCAGTTCGGATCAGATGAGCCTGAGCGGACCCGCAGAGCGAACACAAGACCAGAGGGGGCAACGGCGATGGCGAAGCATCCCTGCGCGCTCCAACGGGTTTCGGAATTTAACCCCGCCGCTGGGGGACGTCTGGGCCGCGTGACCCCTGGTAGCCTGGGGGCCATGAGTCTTCACCTGAACGCCGAACCCGGCCAGATTGCCGAAACCGTCCTGCTGCCGGGCGACCCCCTGCGCGCCAAGCACATTGCCGAAACCTTTTTCGAGAACCCTGTGCTGCACAACACCGTGCGCGGCATGCACGGTTACACCGGCACCTACAAGGGCAAGCGCGTCTCTGTGCAGGGCACGGGCATGGGCATTGCCTCCAGCATGATCTACGTGCACGAACTGATTACCGGTTACGGCTGCAAGCAGCTGATCCGCGTGGGCACGGCCGGAAGCTACCAGGAGCATGTGCATGTGCGCGACATCGTACTGGCGCAGGCGGCCTGCACCGACAGCAACATCAACAACATCCGCTTTGGGCACAAGAACTTCGCGCCCATCGCCGACTTTGAACTGCTGCTGCGCGCCTACCAGATTGCCCGCGAACGCGGCCACGCCACCCACGTGGGCAACATCATGAGCAGCGACACCTTCTACCAGGACCAGTTCGAGCAGTACCAGCAGTGGGCGCAGTTCGGTGTGCTGGCCGTGGAGATGGAAGCGGCGGGCCTGTACACCCTGGCCGCCAAGCACGGCGTGAAGGCTCTGACGGTGCTCACCATCAGCGACCACCTCGTCACCCACGAGGAAACCACCGCCGAGGAACGCCAGCTCACCTTCAACGCCATGATTGAAGTCGCGCTGGACGCCGCGCTGGGCGAGTAAACGACAGACATCAGAACAGCCGGGCCCCGCGTGCAGCTGGGGCCGGGTTTTATGCTGGGTTGCATGGGCCAGAAGGGAAGGTGGACGTTCATGTATCCCCGCCCCGCGCCCCTCTGGTTCAGGTGGTTATGGGGACGCCGATGCGCTGGCCGTGGCTGGCCCGCCTGCGCTTTGCCCTGTCGGTGCTGTGGCGCCCGCAGGTCTTTCCCGCTAACCCCCGCCAGATGAAGCGGGTGGGGGATATGCCGGCCGCGCTGTCGGGCGTGGCGTGGCCGCCTGGGGTGCAGCCGCTGGGGCTGTACCGCGCCGGGCGGGGTGGGGAAGAGGCCGTGCTGCTGGACCTGCCCGCCGACTGGGCGGCGCGCCAGGTGGCATGGCGCGCCGCGATGGCGGCCCTGGGGGCGGCCTTTGCGCCCTTGGGGCTGGGGACTGTGGCCTTCACGCCCTGCCCCCAGGCCTTCCGGGTGGGGGCAGACCGCGCCGTGATCGCGGATTCGCCTACGGCACACGGCCCGACCTCCCTGCGCTGGATGCCTTACCCAGATGCGGATGTTCCGGGCACCCTGTGGCTTTCGCCCCCGCCGGGGCAGCGCTGGTCGGGCGATCCGGGTTCCTTTTTGCTGCTCCTGGCCCCCGGCAGTGACCTGCGCGCCGCCTTTGCCCACTGGCTGGCCGAAGCCGCTGCGCAGGGCTGGGCCGCGCAGTCGCCCCTGTTCGGCGAGCGGCAGGCCATGACCACGCTGGATCAGCCCGGGCGCCGCGTCGCCCTGTGCGCCAGCCTGTTCACCCTGTCCTGGGGCGAGTCCTGGGCCGTGACCCTGGACCGGGGCTGGCTGGACACCCTGGCCGGGCAGGCGCAGGCCTCTGCCCCTCCTGAGCCCCAGTGGCAGGGGGGCTGAACGCCAGCCTGCGCCAATTTGTGGGTTAACAGGCCTTGCCCAAAATGTAGGCCCGCCTGCGGCTGACCCCGCCCGGCCACGCGTACCGTCATTGCACGGACGGTGTCTAGGTGGTTGCCCCGCACCGCCAGGGAGCGTGACTTCTATGGTGTCTGGCCTGACCTTCCACCTTCGTCCCCTCTTCGCCCGGATAGGGCAGGCTCTGGGCCGTCTGTTTCTGGGCCGCGCCGCCTCGCCGGCTGAGCCCACGCCCCATCAGGCGGCGAGCACCGCCCCAGGCCGTCCTCTGGCCACACGGGTGTTCGCGGCGCTTCACTCAAGAGGCGCGGGGGACCGGCCTGAGGGGCTTCATGCCGCAGCGGCCCGGTCACGTCGCCTCCGGCCCCGGCAGGCCCTGAACCTGCTGCTGGCCGGCGCGCAGCTGGCGGCCATCGGGGTGGCCGCTGTGCGTGGCTTCGGCGCCGAGCGCGAGGTCACCGAGCCCCCGGTGGTGCCTGCCCTGTACACCTTCAGCATCTGGTTCGTCATCTACGCTGGTTCACTGATCTATGCCGCCTATCAGGCCCGGCCCGCCCAGCAGGCAGACCCTCTGCTGCGCCGCGTGGGTGGGTGGACGGCCGCCGCGTTTCTGTTCACCACCCTCTGGGCGCTGGCGCAGACCCTGGGCTGGGCCTGGGCCACCGTCGCGTGCATGTTCGGCATGCTGTCGGCGCTGCTGGGGGCCTTCGTGGGGTATGCCCGCGCCCCTCTGTCCCGGGCCCAGGACTGGCTGGTGGCCGCGCCGCTGAGCATCTTTCTGGGTTACGTGACGGTGGCCAGCATCGCCAACCCGGCGTCGGTGCTGTATCAGAGCGGTGTGCAGTCGCTGCTGGGCCTGGGCCCCACCCCCTGGGCGGTGCTGATGCTGGCGGTGGGTGTCTTCTGTGCGGCGGCCCTGACCCGCTGGAGCCGAGGCAACGTGCCCTACGCCCTGGCCGTGATCTGGGCCCTGGTGGGCGTTACCGTGCAGAACGTGGCGGTGCAGCCCAACAGCGCGGTGGCCTGGACGGCGGCTCTGGGCGCGGCTGCGCTGGGCGGCGTGCTGGTCTGGGCACGCCGGGGCGCAGCTCGCGCCGCTACGCCTGCCGCCGCAGCCGGGCAATGAAAAAGCCGTCAATGCCCCCTTCCGGCACGGTCAGGATGCCAGGGCCGGCGGGGACATGGGGCACCTCCAGGCTCGGCACGGATTCCGCCGCAAACGCGGGCTGCGCCTCCAGAAAGCGGGCCACCACCTCTGGCCCCTCCTGCGGGGTCACGCTGCACACCGAATACACCAGCGTGCCGCCCGGCGCCACCAGGGCGGCGGCGTTGGGCAGCATCTGGCCCTGGAGGTGCGCCATCTCTTCCACGGCGTCCGGGGTCAGACGCAGTTTGATTTCCGGGTGACTGCGCAGGGTGCCGCTGCCGGTGCAGGGGGCGTCCAGCAGCACAAAGGGCGCGGGGGCCACCGCCAGCGGCTGGGTCAGGTCGTGGGTCAGAAAGTCGGCCTTCAAGCCCAGGCGGCGCAGGTTGGCGCGGGCGGCCTCATGTTTGGCCCCCACGAGGTCCACGCTGGTCACCTTCGCGCCGCGTGTTGCCAGCATGGCGGCCTTCACGCCCGCGCCCCCGGCCAGGTCCAGCACCCGCGCGCCGGACATGTCGCCCAGGGCGTCCACGCACGCCAGGCTGGCAGGGTTGATGGGCTGGGCCTGCCCCCGGCTGTAGGCGGCCGTCTGGCGCAGGGGGCGCTCCAGGCTCACCCGGTCCACGCCCTGGGGGCCACCCTCCACTACGCTGCCTTCGGTTTCCAGGGCCCGCACCCCTTCATCCGAGAGGCTCAGCCACAGGGGCTGCGGTTCCAGCAGGTCGGCCAGCACCCGCTCGGTGGCTTCACCGTAGGCGCGGCGGTACAGCTCGGCCAGCCACGTGGGCACCTCGGCCTGGGGGCCCACGGGTACGCCGTCCAGGGTCACGCGGCGCAGCACGGCGTTCACCAGCCCGGGCGGCGCCAGCCGCGCCGCGCGCGCCAGATTCACGTAGTCACTGACCACCGCGTGCGCCGGGGTGCCCAGATACAGCTTTTCAAAGGCGCCGGCCAGAAGCAGGGCGCGTGTCTTGGGGTGCGTGGGGCCGCGCAGCAGCGGCGACAGGGCCGCCTGCAGGCTGAAAATTCGCCGCAGGGTGCCGTACACGATATGGGTGGCCAGTCCTGCGTCGCGCCCCGGCAACCGGGCCTGTTGCAGCGCGGCGTCCAGCGCGGGCGCCGCAAAGGCTTCGCCGCCCAGCACCCGTACCAGCACGCGCACCGCCAATTCCCGGGCCGGATTGTAGGGGCCGGGACGATCACGAAGGGCAGGGGGCGTGTGGGTCATCCGGGCAGTGTACGCGCCCGCCCGGCTGGGCAGGTGTCCTGCAGGGGAGGCGTGGCCCGGGTCCCCTCCTACGCAGCAGGTGCCTAGGCGGCCGGTGGCAGGGGCCCAGGCCCATCCGCTACAGTAGTCTGAACCGCTTCCATACGGCCGGGCCTGCCCGGCGCCCCCTGCCCCCCACGGGCAGCCGTTCCACATTGAGTGAAGGTGATTCCTGACTGACTGACACGTGAAAAACAGGAGAGTTCAGGTCATTGTCAAGAGAAGGGACGAGGCCTATACTGTTCATGAGCAACCGGAATTCACTGTTGCCGAGGTGCTCACCTTGGCTTCCCGGGCGACCGCGCCCGACATGGAACGCCAGCGGACCCACAACCCCGAGTGGAAGCGGTTCATGTATGCGCCGCCCACCATCCAAGGAGCCTTATGAAAAAAGCCCTGACCATTCTGTCCCTTGCCCTGCTGGGCCAAGCCAGCGCCGCGACCATCACGGTCTGGACGCACTTCGGTGAGGGGGAGCTGGCGTGGCTGCGCACGCAGGCCGCCCAGTTCAAGGCCAAGACCGGCCACACGGTCAACCTCGTGTCGGTGCCCTTTGACCAGATTCCCGACAAGCTGATCCAGAGCGCCCCGAAGGGCCAGGGCCCGGACCTCGTGACCACCCTGCCCCAGGACCGCCTGGGCCAGCTGGCGGCGGCGGGCGTTATTGAGCCCATGGACAAGTACGTGACCAGCCGCACGGACTATGACCGCACTGCCCTGAACGCCATGACCTACCAGGGCAAGCTGTTCGGCATCCCCATGTTCGCCGAAGCCGTGGCCGTGATCTACAACAAGAAGCTGGTGCCCACGGCCCCCACCACCTGGGCCCAGTTCCTGGCCGCCGCCCAGAAGAACAGCGGCAGCGGCAAGTTCGGGTACCTCGCGGACCTGAGCAACGCCTACATGCAGTACGGGATCATCAGCGCCTACGGCGGTTATGTGTTCAAGAACAACGGCGGCACCCTGAACGTCAAGGACGTGGGTCTGGCCAACGCGGGCGCCGACAAGGCCAGCGCCTTCCTGAACGACCTGCGCTACAAGTACAACCTCGTGCCCGAGGGTGTGGACGGCGGCGCCGCCAAGAGCGCCTTCGTGGACGGCCGCTTGGCCATGTTCCTGACCGGGCCCTGGGACATGGGCGACATCAAGAAGGCCGGCATTGACTACGGCATCATGAACTTCCCCACCCCTCCCGGCGCCAGCGGCAAGTGGAGCCCCTTCGTGGGCGTGCAGGGCACCATGATGAACGCCTACAGCAAGCAGAAGGCGGTGGCCGCGCAGTTCGCCAAGCAGATCTCTGGCAGCGACGCGCAGGTGGCCTTTAACAAGGCGGGCGGGCGCATCCCCGTGAGCCTCTCGGCCCGCACCAAGCTGAAGGCCGACCCCGTGGTGGTGGGCTTTGGCCGCGCCATCAGCGCCGGTACCCCCATGCCCAACGTGCCCCAGATGGGCGCCGTGTGGGGCCCCTGGAGTCAGGCTGTGGCCCAGAGCGTGCAGAAGGCGAACCAGAACTACGCGCAGATCCTGGATAAGGCTGTGCAGGAAATCAACGGCAACATCAAGTAAGGGTCCGGGAAGCGTGCTCGCCAGTTGCGCACGCTTCCCCGGTCGTCCAGAAGCGGCTGCAGTTCCGCCGGTTCTGGACGATTTTCTGTGGGTGTTCCCGCCGCCTTACCGGGCAGGAATGAAGTACCGTACGGCCACCCACTGCGCTGTTGATCTTGCGGCTCTGCCTTTGATGCACCTTTCACGCCGGCCCACGTGCCAGGGAGGTCTTTACCGTTCATGACCACAACGCTGTCTGCCCGCGCGCCCCGGCGCGCCGCCCCGGCCCCGCAAGGCACGCGCGGCTTTCTTCTGGCTGTGCTGATTCTGGCGGCCCTGCTGGGCGCCAGTGCGCTGCTCGGCTGGCTGCTTTCGCTGCTGACGGCCCAGGTGGTCCCTGGCGCCCCCGCCTACCTGATTCTGGTGTGGTCGCTGCTGGCCCTGGTGGTGCTCGCGCCGCTGACCTACAACACCTTTCCCTGGATTGGCTCGTGGTTTTACCTGCTGCCGGCGCTGGTCTTCGTGCTGGCCTTTACGGTCTTCCCGGTCATTCTGACCATCAATTACGCCTTTACCAACTACAGTGGCCAGAACAGCGGCAGCCCCGACAGCGCGGCGCGCACGGCGGCCACCCTCAGTGCCGACCGCCGCGTGCTGACACTTCCGGAGCTGGGCGAGGAGACAGCCGCGCAGTTCCTGAGATGTAAGGCCCCCACCTGCGCCGGAGACACCGTTGTGCTTTACGACGAGGAAGCCTCGACCCCTGTGCGTCAGAAAGTCGCCAGTGTGGAGGGCAACCGCGTGACCCTCAGCGCCCCCGTGGCCGAGACCCTGGCCGTGACCGAGGCCACCCGCATCAACCGCTACGGGTACGTGGGGCTGGCCAACTTCCAGGAGATTTTCAGCAAGGCCAGTCGCGCCCTGTGGCCAGTGTTCCTGTGGACGGTGGTGTTCGCCTTCAGCACGGTGGTGATCAACGCGCTGGCCGGCCTGATTCTGGGCATCCTGCTGTACAACAAGAACCTCAAGGGCCGCAATATCTACCGCACGCTGCTGTTCCTGCCGTGGGCCATTCCAGCGGTGATCAGCGTGCAGATGTGGGTGGCGCTGTTCAACCAGCAGTTCGGCATTGTGAACAAGTCGCTGGGCCTCCTGGGCATCGTGGCCATTCCCTGGCTGAACGATCCGCTGTGGGCCAAGATCAGCATTCTGCTGGTGAACCTGTGGCTGGGCTTTCCCTACATGATGACTGCCACCATCAGCGCCCTGAGCACCATCAACGACGACCTGTACGAGGCCGCCAGCATTGACGGTGCCAGCCGCTGGCAGCAGATCACCGGCATCACCCTGCCGCTGCTGCGCACCTCGTTCACGCCGATTTTGCTCTCGGGCTTTGCCTTTAACTTCAACAACTTCGGCATTATTTACCTGCTCACGGCGGGCGGCCCCGCACAGGAAGGCCGCGAAAGCACCGCCCAGAGCACCGACATCCTGCTCTCGTGGGGTTACAACACCGCCTTCGTATCCAGCGGCGGCCAGAACTTCGCCCTGGCCAGCGCCATCGCCCTGATCATCTTCTTCCTGACCCTGGCGATCAGTGTGGTGAACTTCAAGGCCGCTGGGGTGTTCGAGGAGGCCCGCAAATGACCTCTGTGCCTGGTCCCTCTTCTTCAGGCCCGTCCTCGCTGCCGCCGGGCGGTTACGTGCACCGCGAGCCGGGGCCCCTGCGCCGCGCGCTGCCCTGGCTGGTGCTGGCCGCCATCCTGCTGGGCCTGGGGTACCTGGGCTCTGTTCTGGTCGAGAGCCTGCAGGACAAGCAAAAAAGCTTCTCCATTTACTTCGTGGAGCGCGGGTGGGTGCGTTTCCTGCTGTTCCTGCTGGCGGCCACTGGTCTGCTGGCCCTGACCAGTTTTATTGGGCAACGCCTGGGCATGGCGCGCACCGGGCGCCGCATTAGCTACTGGGGCGTGCTGGGCACGCAGCTGACCCACCTCTTCCTGATGCTGGTGGTGCTGGTGGCCATCTACCCCCTGGTGTACGTGTTAATCGCCGCCTTCGATCCGCGCAACAGCCTCTTTGCCTTCCCGGACTTCGAAAACCCCAACATCCTGTACCGCTCGGGCCTGCTGCCCAACCTGCAGGTGCTGAGCTACGAGAACTTCCGCAAGCTGTTTGAAGGCTTCACCGTGCCGCTGTGGCAACTGGTGCTGGCCGTGCTGGGCGGGGCGGCCGGCGCCGCGCTGCTGCTGATGAAAGGCGTAAGCAAGCTGTCCGGCCGCCCCGAGGGCCTGCGCACGCCTATGCGCTGGGCCGGCTGGCTGCTGCTGGGCGCCCTGGCCCTGATCGTGGTGTTCATGACCCCGGCGCAGTTCACCGGTGAGACCAACGAGAGCAAGTTCGTGCTCTCGGTGCGCAACACGCTGCTGGTGTCGGGGATTACGGGCCTCATGGCGATCATCCTGTCCACCACGGCGGGCTACGCCATGGCCCGGCTGCGCTTCGCCGGCCGCTTTCAGACGCTGCTGTTTTTCATCTTCATCCAGATGTTCCCGGTGTTCTTGGCGCTGGTGGCGGTGTACAAGATGCTCACCGACCTGGGACTGGCGAACACCTTCACAGGCCTGATCCTGGCGTATTCCGGCGGTGCCATTGCCTTTAACACCTGGATTTTCAAAGGCTACGTGGAGAGCCTGCCCGAATCGCTGGAGGAAGCCGCGATGGTGGACGGCGCCACCCGCTGGCAGACCTTCCTGCGCGTGGTGCTGCCGCTCTCGGGCGGAATGATGGTGTTCATCTTCCTGAACCAGTTCATTGGCACCTACGCCGAGTTCATCCTGGCGAACGTGCTGCTCACTGGCGTGGAGCAGTGGACGGTGGGCGTGATGCTGCGCTCGTTCACCACCGGGCAATTCAGCACCAAGTGGGGCGTGTTCGCGGCTGCCGCCACGCTGGGCGCCCTGCCGATCATTGCGCTGTTCTACGCCTTCCAGAACTTCTTCGTGGGCGGCGCTGTGGCAGGCGGTGTGAAAGAGTAAGGCACAACTCGACGGCGCGCGTTGGCACAGGCCAGCGCGCGCTTTTTATTGGAGGTTCGCGAAAGGCTCCTCTCTCTGTAGATCGTCACTCCAGCACCGCTCTCTGGGACGTCCAGAGGTCGAAAGCCGGGCTCTGTCTTCTCTTGACTCCCCGCTGGAGCGCTTGCCAGGAGCAAGGCGAAGGCAGCTGCACGAGGAGGTGCTATCGGTCAGGTTGGGCACCCTGCATAGCTTCCCACCACCGAGGTTTCTGGACAACCGAAGGCGCCCGCATCAGCTGTGCGGGCGCCTTTTTTTCTTCTCCTTACGCGTCGGGGTTGGGCATGCTGGCGGTCACCGCCGGGTTCACGCCATCTTCAAAGCGCCCAAAGTTCTCGCGGAACATGCGTGCCAGCTTGCAGGCGGTCTCGTCGTAGGCCGCCTGATCGCTCCAGGCCTCGCGGGGATTCAGCACGGCGGCGGGCACGCCCGGCACCTCGGTAGGAATCTCCAGACCGAAGAAAGGCTCTTTCTCAAAGGCCACGTGGTCCAGTGCCCCGGACAGCGCCGCACTCAGCATGGCGCGGGTGTGGGCAATGCTCATGCGCTTGCCGGTGCCGTACTTGCCGCCGGTCCAGCCGGTGTTCACCAGCCACACGCGGGCGCCGCTCTCCTGCACCTTCTGGGCCAGCAGACGGGCGTACTCGCCGGGGTGGCGGGGCATGAAGGGCGCGCCGAAGCAGGTGCTGAAGGTGGGGCTGGGCTCGGTCACGCCGTCTTCGGTGCCGGGAATCTTGGCAGTAAAGCCGCTGATGAACTGGTACATCGTCTGTTCCGGGCTCAGGCGCGAGATGGGCGGCAGCACCCCGTAGGCGTCGGCGGTCAGGAACACGATGTTCTTGGGGTGGCCGGCAATGCTGCCGGGTTGCACGTTGGCAATCTGGTCAATGGGGTAGGCGCTGCGGGTGTTCTCGGTCAGGCTGCCGTCGTTCAGGTCGGGCAGGCCGCTGCCGTCCAGCACCACGTTTTCCAGCACCGTGCCGTAGGTGCGCGTGGTCTGGTAGATGGCCGGCTCGGCCTCGGCGTTCAGGTTAATGACTTTGGCGTAGCAGCCGCCCTCAAAGTTGAAGATGCCGGTGTCGGTCCAGCCGTGCTCGTCGTCGCCAATCAGCTTGCGGCTGGGGTCGGCCGAGAGGGTGGTCTTGCCGGTGCCGCTGAGGCCGAAAAACAGCGCCACATCGCCGTCTGCCCCCACATTGGCCGAGCAGTGCATGGGCATCACGCCCTGGGCCGGCAGCAGGTAGTTCAGCACGCCGAAAATGCCCTTCTTGTTCTCGCCCGCGTACTGGGTGCCGCCCGCAATGATCATCTTGCGCGTGAAATTCACGATGATGAAGGTGTTGCTGCGGGTGCCGTCGGTGGCCGGGTCAGCCTTGAACGACGGGATATTCAGCACCGTCCAGTCCTCGTGGAAGTTCGCCCGCTCTGCCTCGCTGGGCCGCACGAACATGTTGCGGATAAACAGCGAGTGGTAGGCCATCTCGGTGACCATACGGCAGCCGATACGGTAGCGGGGGTCAGTCCCCGCGTACACCTGCTGCACAAACAGTTCCTTATCGGCCGCGTAGCGGGTCATCTTCTCCAGCAGGCGGTCAAACACGTCTGCGCCAATGGGAGTGTTAAAGCCGCCCCACCACACCGTGTCCCGCGTTTGCTCGTCTTCCACGATGAAACGGTCCTTGGGGCTGCGGCCCGTTTTGTTCGTGCGCACGGTCAGCGGCCCGCAGGCGGCCTGCACGCCTTCGCCCAGACGAATGGCGTGGGCATACAGCTCGTCCACGCCAGGATTCAGATGCACCGTTGTTTTGATGCCGAGATCGGCCAGGGGATTGGGGGCGGTCAGGCTCATGGAAACCTCCGGGAGTGGGGACACTGCAGCCCTGCAGTGGAAATGACGAACAGAGTTCGTGTACGGAATGACCCTGGAATTGTCGCCTGTGAAGCGGTTCCATGCCAACTTTAGTGGTGTCACGCCTGGGGAAACAACAGTTAGAAAAAATGGATTTGGCCGCCAACTTGGCGGGTGAACAGCACCTTAGAATCCATCCAGCTGTTTGGTAAGCCAAACGGGCGTTCGTTTGCCACACGCCAAACGACCGGCCATTTATGCTGGACGCATCGTTCTGGCCGGTCTGTTGTGTCTGTCGCCCTTTCAACGCTGCGAAGAAGGGGAACAGTCAAATCAGGTCGCTGAGCGGGAAGAGTGCCGAGGACAACGTTCGGTTTGGAGTTCGCCAGCTCACTCCTGATAAGGCCGCACGCCAAAAAAGTGTGAGGGCCCTCACCGGCCCCCACACTTCTGGCAAATATCCCGCTGGGTTCAGTTGGTCGCGCCCGCCGACTTGCCACCCTTGGTATCCGCCTTCGGAGCGTCGCTCTTGGCCTTGGCGGCTTCCGCGTTCGGGTCGGTGACCTTGGCCTCGGTCTTTTCCGTTTCGGCGGCCGTCTTGGCGGCAGCGGGCGAGTCCGGGGCCACGGCGCCGCCCCAGGTGGCGCCCGTGGTGGCCGCCTGGGTGGGGCGCGCCGCACCGGGGGCCGGGGTGGCCTTTTCTTCCTCAATGCGTTCCAACCACATGGTGCCAATCAGGTTGCGGGCGTTGCGGCCGGCCTGGCGCAGCGACTGCGCGGCTTCGGGGCTGTAGCCCTCCACCGCGTTCAGAATGCCCTGGCGGGCAGCCGGGACGCGGGCCAGCACCACGGCACCCGTGCCCAGCAACACCAGGGCCGTCACGCCGCCGCCCAGCCCCGAGCCGCGCTTGTCGTCGCGGCGGGCGCGCTGGCGCTGTTTCTCCAGCAGGCGCAGCTCGCGCGTCAGCTGTTTTTCCAGCGGGGCCAGGCGCTTGGCCACGGCTTTTTCCAGCTGGTGGGCCTTCAGGGCCTTCTTGCCGCCTTGCAGGTCGCGCATGGCCTCGCGGCGGGCCTGGCGCAGCGTGCGCTCGGCGCGGCGTTTGCGGGCCTCGTGGCCGTCGGCGGCCTCGTGCAGCACATGGCCCACGCGGTCGTGCACGCTGGCCAACAGTTCGCGCCCGGCACCCTGGGCATCGGCCACGGTATGGCCCACGCCGGCCTGCGCCACATGCAGCACCTGCTTGGCACGCTCGCCGCCGCGCGCAGCGACATGGGCGGTGGCCTGCCCGGCCTCGCCCGCAAGGTGCAGGGCGCGCTCCTGGGCCTGCCCCACCAGCTCACCCGCCACGTGCGCCACCTGGCTCAGCAGGGCGCCCGCCTTGGGCACGCCTTCCTCGCGCAGCGTGGACGCCGTGTGCACCGCCACTTCCTTGGCCGAGTGCGCCGCGCCCAGCAGGGCGGGGGCCAGGGTATCCGTCACCGTGCCCTGGGTGCCACTCCAGGCCGAGCGGCTGCCGTGCACCAGTGCGCGGCGGGTGTCCTTGTTCAGGGCCAGGGCGGCCAGGCCCCCCAGCAGCAGCAGGCTGCGCTTGCTCACGCCGCCCGTGGATTCATTGGTCATGGCTGACTCTCCTTTGTTCACTGGTGGCGCCTGCTTCCGGCCCGCGCCTGTCTGGCCCAGGGGAACGCCACCCACGGCCGTCATTGTGGCCGTCCCAGGCCCTGCAGAACGTGGGGAGACTGTAACGGCAATTTCATGTTTGAAGACGGGTGGGAAAACGCCGGCATAGGGGGCGGATGTGTGGCCCACGAGAGGACGCCCAGAGCGGGGAAGAAGAGGCGGCAACAGAGGGGGCTCCCCAAGAAAGCAAGGAACATTCGGTGCCTGTCGGGAAATGACTGCTGCTCCACTCGTCTCACCGGGCGCCGGGTGGAAACCGCGTCGCATTCGGGGCATCTGTGTTGGGGGTAGACTCGGGGGCGTGACCCGAAAGGCCCGCGCGCGCGCAGCAGATTCATCGGCCGTGGCCCCAGCGCCCCAGGCGCCGGCCCCGGCTGGCCCGCCCCCCCTCACCCGCCTGGAGGTGCGGCACCTCGCCACTATTGAGGCGCTGAGCCTGGATTTCGGCGCCGGCCTCAGTGTCTTTACTGGCGAAACAGGTGCGGGCAAGAGCATCATCGTGGACGCCCTGGGTCTGTTGCTGGGGTCGCGCGCCAACACCGACCTGATCCGCAGCGGCGAAACCGACCTGCTGGTCACGGGCTTCTGGGCCGACGACGTGGCCAGCCGCCGCGTGACCACCCAGGGCCGCAGCACCGCGCGGCTGGACGGCGAGGTGGTCAGCCTGCGCGAACTGCAGGACTGGGCCGCCCGGCGCCTCACCATTCACTGGCAGCACAGCGCGGTGAGCCTGCTGACCCCCGCCAACCAGCGCGCCCTGCTGGACCGGCAACTGCCGAAAGAGACCGCCGCCTACGCCAGCGCCTACCGCGCCTGGACGGAAGCCCGCGAGCGCCTGGACGCCCTGCGCACCAGCGAGCGCGAGCGCGCCCGGCAGCTGGACCTGCTGGGTTTTCAGGCCAAAGAGATTGCCGACCTGGGCCCCCAGCCCGGCGAGGAAGAGCCCCTGCAGGCCGACCTGACCCGGCTGGCCAACCTGGACACCATTGCCCAGAGTGCCGCCGCCGCCCTGAACCTGCTGAGCGACGGCGACGAGAACGCGCTGGGCTTTCTGAACGAGGCCGCGCGCGCCCTGAACGCCAGTGCCCGCTACGACGACACCAGTGCCCAGTTGCAGCGCGAACTGAAAGAAGCCTTGGACAGCATTCAGGCCGTGGTGGGCGAACTGCGCGGCGTGGCCGAGGATCAGGCCCCCGACCCCGAGGAACTGGCCCGGGTGGAAGCCCGCTTAGGCGCACTGGGCAAGCTGCGCGCCAAGTACGGCCCCACCCTGGATGACGTGGTGGCCTTTCACGCCCAGGTGGAAGAGGAACTGGCCGCCCTGCAGCGCGACGAGCAGGACGCCGGCACCCTGGACGCCGAGGTGGAGCGCCTGTTCAGCGAAGTGCGCCGCGCCGGACAGGCCCTGGACGACGCCCGCGCCGAGCATGCCCTCCCGCTGGCCGAGGCCCTGCTGGCCGTGATCCGGCAACTGGGGATGCCGCACGCCCGGCTGGCCTTTCACCTCGCGCCGCTGCCCGAGCCAGCCGGGTATGGCCTGAGCGACGTGGCCCTGCACTTCACCGCCAACCCCGGCGAGGAACTGGCCCCCCTGGCCGACGTGGCCTCGGGCGGCGAACTCTCGCGCGTGATGCTGGCCATCAGCACGGTCCTGGGGGCCGACACGCCCGCTGTGGTGTTCGACGAGGTGGACGCCGGGATTGGCGGCAGCGCCGCGCACGCAGTGGCTGCGCAGTTGCGGACGCTGGCGGCGTCGCGGCAGGTGCTGGTGGTGACCCACCTGGCCCAGATTGCCGCGCAGGCCCACCACCATTACAAGGTGGAAAAGAGCGTGGAAGGTGGACGCACCGTCAGCCGTGTGCGCCTGCTGGACGAGGCCGAACGCCTGGAAGAAATTGCGCGGATGCTCAGTGGCAACACCAGCGAAGCGGCCCTGCAGCATGCCCGCGAACTGCTGAGCGCCCCGGCCTGAGCGGCGCGCGTTCCTCTGCATTGGGTCAAGGCCCCCTTCAGTCCCCGGTCAGACGGGCTCCATAAGCTGGGCGGCATGAAGCGAATTCTCCCCGTCGTCCTGCCCCTGACCGCAGGACTTCTGAGCGCCTGCACCATGACTGGCCCCGGCAACCTGCGGGTGCACGAAGCGCTGCTGTACGGCGGCACCCAGGAGCGCGTGGTGTGGGTGTACGGCACCGCCCAGGGCGGCCAGAGCAGCGTCAAGATTGGCAATACCCCGGTGGATCTGCGTGCCCAGGGGAGCGGGAACCTGGCCCTTAGCGGCACCCTCAGCGTGAATGGCGGCGCCACCTACCGCCTGCCCACCACGCCTATGGCCCAGAAACTGAGTGTGACGCGCGCGGCCAGCGGCCTCTTTATGGTCAGCCCGCAGCCCGGCGCGGCCCTCAGCGCCGTGTATTACACCGATGGCCGCACCTGGACCAAGCTGGCCGGTGTGCAGGGCACCGTGGCCGGCACCCCCGTGGATGGCCTGGCCGGCGCCGGGCGCCTGACCGCCGACGAGGCCCGCGCCCTGGGCCGCGAACTGCTGAATCAGGGCCCGCTGGCCGTGGCCGTGCTGGACGAGCGTAGCCTCCCCGACGCCCCCCTGACCATTGAGCCTGCGCCCAGCGAATACCTGCGCACCGGGCTGTACATTCTGCCGAATGTGCCCCAGGCCAGCACCCCCACCTCGCCCACCCCAGGCACCCCCACAGGAGGCGCGCGCGTGACCTTTACCGAAGTCGCCAGTGGCACCAACGCGACCGCCACCGCCTTCAGTGCCCAGCTGGCGACCACCAGCGCAGCGGCCCTGAATCTGTACGCCCAGGCCTACGGCCGCCAGACCGGCGCGCCCACCCCACCCAGCATCAGCGGCAATACCCTGGTGGGCGTGTTCCTGGGCCAGCGTCCCACAGGCGGCTACACCGTGAAGGTGACGGGCGTGGCGGCCAGTGGCGGCACCCTCACCGTGACCGTGCGGGTGACGGCCCCCAGCGGTTTTGCCACCCAGGCCATTACCAGCCCCTGGACGATTGTGCGCGTGCCGGGCACGTATAGCCGCGTGACCGTGGTAGATGAGCAGGGTCAGCCGCTCCAGGGCGGTGGCGAGAGCCGCTAAAAGGCATAAACGAAAGCGCCGGACCCTCTCGTCCGGCGCTTTCGTTTGCGGCAGGGGGCAAATGGTGGCCACGGTAGAGCGTGGGTGATCCACGGCTCAGGAAGGAAACGGGCTCTGCTTGGTTGGGGATGGGAGTGGCCATCCCCCTGCTCCGGCCTCCTTGGCGCACGGGTACAGGAAGAGCGAGGCCGAGCTCACATGACGCAGCCAAGGCGGGTGGATTGGCGCCCAGCCCAAAGCGAAAGAGCGGCGGCACCAGGAAAAGCAGCCTTGTTGTGGGCAGCTTGATCAAGTCCTTGCGAACGCAAGCTCGCCTTTGCCCATCTGTCCCTCCCTGCTGCATCTACGAAGGCCAGACCAACAGCAACCCCTTCTCTCCCTCCCCAACGCAAACAGCGCGCCCACATGGAGCGCGCTGCACAGAGAGGTGAGATTTAGCGGGTGGTGGGAACCTTGATGGCGCCGCTGATGATCTTGGCCTTCACGGCTTCCACGCGGGCCACCTGGGCGCTGGTGATCAGCACGCGGTTGTACTGGTCCACGGCGTAACCCACGCCGCCTTCGCGCAGGCCGAAGCGGCGCTCGCCACCCTTGAACTTGCCTTCCTTCACGTCGCGGATCAGGGCGTACACGGCGTTGTCCACACGCTTGAGCATGCTGGTCAGGCCGTGGTTCATGGTGGCGGGGTTGTTGTCGTAGTCGCCCTGGGGGTTCTGGTTCTTGTCCACGCCGATGAAGAACATGGGGCGGGTGTTGCCAGCGCAGGCGCGGGTGTAGCTGGCGCTCTTCTTGATGTTGGCGAAGTTGTTGGTGTTGAACTTCACGCCAGCAGGCAGCTGGCTGGCCTTGAGGCACTGGGTCTGCTTGATGTAGTCAATGACGCCGTTGCCCGAGCCACCGGCCGCCGCGAAGATGATGTCCACGCCCTTGGCGCGCATGCTGCCGGCGATTTCCTTGGCCTTGGCGGGGTTGTTCCAGGCTTCGGGGGTGGTGCCCACGTACTGCGCAATGACGCGGGCCTTGGGGTTGGCGGCCCGGACGCCTGCCTTGAAGCCGGCTTCAAACTTGTGGATCAGGGGGATGTCCATGCCGCCCACGAAGCCCACCACGCCCGTGGAGGAGTTCATGCCGGCGATGTAGCCCACGAGGTAGCTGCCCTGCTCTTCAGCGAAGATCAGGCTGGCGACGTTCTTCTGCTGCGAAACGTCGTCCACCAGACCGAAGTACAGGTCGGGGTTTTCCTTGGCCACCTGCGAGATGCTGGCGTTGTTGGCAAAGCCCACGCCGATGGTCAGGTCAAAGCCCTGGTTGGCGAACTCGCGGATGCCCTGCACGGTCTGGCTGGGGTCGCTGGGCTCGAAGTCCTTGGTCTGGATGCCAAAGGCCTTGACGGCGCGCTGGCTGCCTTCGTAGGCGCTCTGGTTAAAGCTCTTGTCGAATTTGCCGCCGGCGTCGTAGGCGAGGCCAACGCGCACGGTCTGGGCAGAGGCGACCGAGACGGTCAGGGCAAGGGCGATGGTCAGCATTTTTTTCATTGAGCTTCCTCCGAAGAGTGGGATGTGGGATGTGGATGCTTGAACAGAGTATACGGAAATCCCAAGGTGTCTAGACCCTGTGGGGGGTCACATTGACCTGACGGAGATGAGGGATTGGGTATGAGCACTGTTCAGGGCATCTTCACGCTTGGATTCTCACCGGAGTCTGACAGGGCGCAGGGTTGAGGGCGGGGGGGCAGGTAGCTCCACCCCAGGAGAACCGGGCGGTGGCCAACAGCGAGGGAGTACAGAGGCCAGCGGTCAGCCGTTCCTGCCGCCATCCCTCGACTTCTCGACCCCTTGACTCCTCGACCTTCCCCGCCCCCGCCTGCACGCGCCGTATCCTGGCCCCCATGAGCCAGGCCGCGTTCGACCACTACCTCGCCCTGAGCGCCGAGGTCGCCCGTCACAACCGCGCGTACCACGAACTGGACGCCCCGCTGATCCCCGACGCCGAATACGACGCCCTGGTGCGCGAGCTGCGGACCCTGGAAGCCGAGCACCCCGACTGGGCCGAGCAGGCGGCGGCCCTGGGCGGTGGGGTCAGCCCGGCGCAGGCGGTGGGCGGCGCGCCCAGCAGCGCCTTTGTGCCAGTGAACCACCCCACGCCCATGACCAGCCTGGACAACGTGTTCAGCGACGAGGAACTGAACGACTGGCGCGAGAAGCTGGCCCGCGCCCTGAACCTGCCCCCCGAGCACGACGACTTCAGCTTTACCGGCGAGCTGAAAATTGACGGCCTGAGCGTGAACCTGTACTACGTGGACGGCGAACTGCAGTGGGCCGCCACGCGCGGCAACGGCGTGACCGGCGAAATCGTGACCGCTCAGGTGCAGACCGTGTCTGGCATCCCGGCGCGTCTGGAAGGGCTGCGCGGTGAACTGGAGGTGCGCGGCGAGGTGTACATGAGCCGCGCCGACTTTGCCGCCTTCAATGCCCAGGCCGAAGAACTGGGCACCCCACTGCTGAAAAACCCCCGCAACGGCGCGGCCGGCGCCCTGCGGCAGAAGGACCCGGAGGTGACGCGCACCCGTAACCTCAAGGCCATCTTCTACGCCCTGGGCAAGCGCGACGGCGTGCCCGCCACCACCCAGGGCGAGGTGCTGGACTGGCTGGCCGCCCAGGGCTTTCCGGTCAGCCGTCATACGGAGCGCCTGCAGGGCCTCCAGGCGGCGGCCGACTACCACGCCCGCATGATCGCCGGGCGCCAGGACTTTGAATTCGACGCCGACGGCACCGTGATCAAACTGGATCCCCTGCGGCTGCAGGAGGAAGCGGGCTTTACCAGCCGCGCGCCGCGCTGGGCCATTGCTTACAAGTTCCCGGTGGAAGAGGTGGAAACGGTGCTGGAGAGCATCACCGTGAACGTGGGGCGCACCGGCAAACTGGCGCCGCTGGCCCACCTGCAGCCCCGGCTGATTGAGGGCAGTACCGTCAGCAAGGCCACGCTGCACAACGAGGATTACATTCGGGGGCTGGACCTGCGCATTGGCGACACCGTGGTGGTGCGCAAATCTGGCGGCGTGATTCCGCAGATCATGCGCGTGGTGCTGGACAAGCGCCCCCAGGGGGCTGTGCCCTTTGAATTCCCCATCCACTGCCCAGAGTGCGGCCACCCCGCCGTGCGCCACGAGGACGACGCCAACACCTACTGCGAGAACCCTGCCTGCCCGGCGCAGCAGTACCGGATGATTCAGTATTTCGTCTCGCGCGGGGCGATGGATATTCAGGGCATTGGCGAGAAACTGATTGCCCAGCTGCTGGAAACCGGGCTGGTGAAGGACGCTGCCGACCTGTACAGCCTCAAGGCTGAGCAGCTGGCGGGCCTGGAACGCGGCGGCGAGAAAAAGGCGCAGAACATCCTGGGCCAGCTGGAGGCCAGCAAGACGCAGCCGCTGTGGCGCCTGATCAACGCGCTGGGCCTGCCGCATGTGGGCGAGCGCAACGCGCAGGTACTGGCCCGTCATTTCGGCAGTCTGGACGCCCTGATGAACGCTACCCCCGAGCAGATTGAGGCGGTGCCGGGCCTGGGCAAGGTGATTGGCGCGGCGGTGGCCGTCACCCTGAAAGAAGAGGGCACCGTGCGCCTGCTGACCAAGCTGCGCGCGGCGGGCATCAATCCCCAGGGCGAAACAGAGGCGCGCGGCGAGCAATTGCGAGGGTTGAACTTTGTGATCACTGGCACCCTGGGCCGCCCCCGCGACGCCATCAAGGCCCAGCTGGAAGCCGCTGGGGGCCGCGTGACCGGCTCGGTGACGGGCAAGACGAACTACCTGATTGCCGGCGAGGAGGCGGGCAGCAAGCTGGCGCGCGCCCAGGAACTGGGCGTCACCGTGCTGGACGAAGCCGGGCTGGCCGCGCTGCTGGCCGAGAAGGGGGTCACGCCGGCGCAGGGGTAAGCGCGCCAGAACGTGCGCCAGGGGCCGGGCACCGCCCAGCAGCGCCCGCTGGGGTCCGGGTCGCCCGCCCTGCCCATGTGCGCAGACGGGATACACTGAAGCCTATTGGCGCGCGCCCAGGCCCGGTGCCAAGACGGGCGCGCGTGTGGAGGCAAGAGCAGCATGGCAACACCAGAAATCGAGATCAGCAAGAATGTCCTGATGGACATTGCCGTGACCACCCTGGACGGCATTGAGGGCACCGAAGTGGCCTCGGCGCCCCTGAAGATGGGCGAGGTGCTGCGCAACCAGACCCCCGGCCGCCGCCCCCGCGCCCTGCGCGTGACCCGCGAAGGACAGGACGTGACGGTGGACGTGGGCCTGAACATTGAGTTCGGCCGCAACCTCGTGGCCCTCTCCGAGCAGGTGCAGCAGGCGGTGCGGGAGAACATTGAACTGATGACGGGCCTGAAAGTGCGCGCCGTGAATGTGAGCGTGCACAACGTCTGCCTGCCCAAAGGCAGCCCCGCGTGACCCGCCGCCGCGAGAAAGCTGCCGCTCCTGTTGGCACCCGCCGCGCCGCCCGCGAATTCGCCTTCCGGGTGCTGTTCGAGGCCGACCGGGGCGACCTGCCGCTGCAGAGCGTGTTCAACCGTGCCGAGGGCGCCATGCGCGCCGGCGACGATACCTTTGCGCCGCTCAACGAGGAGGCCCTGGCCTTTGCACGCGAACTGGTGACGGGCCTGGGCACCCACCGCCCGGACATTGACGCCACGCTGCGCCGCACCATTCGCGGCTGGAGCTTTGACCAGATGGCCCAGACCGACCTGAACGTGCTGCGCCTGGCCACCTACGAGCTGCTGCACACCACTGAGCCGCACCCGCCGGTCATTGAGAGCGCGGTGCGTATTGCCCGCAAGTTCGGCGGCGACGATTCCGGGCGCTTTGTGAACGGCGTGCTGGGCGGCCTGAGCCGCAGCCTGCAGGAGCCGCGCGGCGGGGATCGCCCTGCAGTCCAGACCTCCAGCCCAGACCCCGCGCCGGAGCCGCAGGAGTGACCGCCGGCCCCGCCCGGCCCCTGCCCGGCGCGCCCGCTGCCCAGGCCCTGCTGGCCGAGGCTGCCCGGCGCGCCGCCGCCCTGGGCACCCCCCCGGGGCTGGCGCTGGTGCGGGTGGGCGACGACCCCGCCAGCGTGGCCTACGTGCGCGGCAAGGCCAAAAAAGCCGCCGAGGTGGGCCTGCGCAGCACGGTCCACGCCCTGCCCGAAGCCACCCCTCAGGCCGAGTTGCTGGCCCTAATTGCGCAGCTGAACGCCGACCCGGCCGTGCACGGCGTGCTGGTGCAGCTGCCCCTGCCTGTTCATCTGGACCCCCAGCCGGTCCTGGACGCGGTGCTGCCGGCCAAGGATGTGGACGGCCTGCACCCGGTCAGCACCGGGCACCTGTGGGCCGGGCAGCCGGGCCTGCGCCCCTGCACGCCCGCCGGGGTGATGGCGCTGCTGGCCTTTTACGGTCTGCCGGTGGCGGGGCAGCGCGCAGTGATCGTGGGCCGCAGCGCCCTGGTGGGCCGCCCGCTGGCCGCGCTGCTGCTGAACGCCAACGCCACCGTCACCCTGGCCCACAGCCGCACCCCCGACCTGGGCGCGGTGACCCGCGAGGCCGACCTGCTGATCGTGGCCGCTGGCCGCGCGCACCTGATCACCCCCGAGATGGTGCGCCCCGGCGCCACGGTGATTGACGTGGGCATTAACCGCGTACCCGATGAGGCCGGCCAGGGCCGCCTGACCGGCGACGTGCACCCCGACGTGGCGGGCGTGGCCGGGGCCCTGACCCCGGTGCCCGGCGGCGTGGGCCCCATGACGGTGGCGCAGCTGCTGATGAACACCGTGCTGGCGGCTGAAGCCCAGCAGGCCCAGAGCCCCCAGATCCAGATACCCGAGGTCAGCGGTGGACTCCTTCGCTGACCTGTTCGGCAACCGCTGGCTGTGGGTGGCGGTGCTGTCCAGCACGGGTGCCCAGGTACTGAAGGTGCTCCTGATTCTGCTAATAGAACGCCGCTGGCGCCCCGCCGCCTTCATGGAAACGGGCGGCATGCCCAGCAGCCACAGCGCCATGGTGGCGGCCCTAACCACCGGCGTGGGCATCACCGAAGGGGTGGGCAGCCCCCTGTTCGCGGCCTGCGCGGTGTTCGCCCTGATCGTCATGTACGACGCGACCGGGGTGCGCCACAGCAGCGGCCAGCAGGCCCGGCTGCTGAACGAACTGGTGGAAGAACTGCGTGCCGTGGTGCGCGAGGGCTTTGCGCCGCTGCCCCTGCGGGTGCTGCTGGGCCACACCTACCTGGAGGTGCTGGTGGGCACCCTGATTGGCGTGGGCGCCGGCTTCATCGCCTTTGCTGGGGCGGAGTAGGGCTTCAAGCATAGAAAGCGGCGGCGATCCGAGGTGTGGATCGCCGCTTGCGGTCGGTGCTCTGTATGAAAACTAGACGGCCCGCACGCCCTGCAGGGCGCCGTCCAGCAGGGTGGCCAGTCGCTCGCGGGTAAAGGAACGCTTGCCTTCCAGCAGCCCTGCGCTGCCGGCGTGCAGGTGCCAGTGCTTGCTGCCCCCCATCAGGCGCAGCGAGACGCCCTTCAGGTCGGCGTGGCGGGGGCTGACAGCCGCGATCATCAGGGGCTGGCCACCTGCGGTCACGCGCACACTCATGACGGTGGTGGGCAGATCGTACGGACGCTCCATGCGGTAGATGTAGTCCGGGAAATCCGCCACCTTCTCGAACCCCAGGCCGCGTGAAGCCGCCTCGGCCTCCAGCCAGCCGAGCAAGTCCACCCACTGCGCGTACAACGCCGAGTCGTGTGCATGTGCCATGTGGCACAAGTGTAGCGCAGCGGGGTGGAGCGTGGGGCGTCGAGCGTGGGGCGTTGAGCGTGGGCAAGACAGGACGGTGAGGAGGCTGGGCAGGGGTGAGGTGAGGCTTGGAGTGCCCACAAATTGAGGGCCCAAGGGTCACTGTCATGCCCAATGGGAACGCCCAGCTCCTCTCAAATCCCTTCTGTCTACGATTGAAGCGGCGTCGTTTTCGAGGCTTATGGGTTTACTCTGCCGCAAGGCTGGCCTGGGCGCGCCATGTGATACGAGCAAGAGTCGCGTCGCCACGTCATCTACGAACTCTGTCCGGTGGCTGGCCCTTCTCTCAATCCTGCACCGAGAAGCGGTAGACCGTCTGGCTTTCAAAGGGCTCGCCAGGGTCCAGGCGAGTGCTGGGAAAATGGGGCTGGTTGGGGCTGTCGGGGAAATGCTGGGTTTCCAGGCACACCGCCCAGCGGTGCCCGTAGCGCTGGCCGCCGCGCCCAGTGATTGTGCCGTCCAGAAAGTTGCCGCTGTACACCTGCAGGCCTGGCTGGGTGGTCTGCACCTCCAGGCGGCGGCCACTGTGCGGGTCGTGCAGGGTGGCGACGGCCTGCCCGGTGCCAGGCTGGTCCAACACGAAGTTGTGGTCCAGCCCGCCCGCAAAGGTCAGCTGCTCGTGGGGGTGCGCCAGCACGTCGCCCAGGCGCTGGGGCTGGCGCAGGTCGAAGGGTGTGCCGGCCACGGGCTGCACCTCGCCGGTGGGAATCAGGGTGGGGCCAGTCGGCGTAAAGTGGCTGGCCTGCACCTGCAGGCGGTGGTCCAGCACGTCGCGCCCGCCGCCAGCCAGATTCCAGTAGGTGTGGTTGGTGAGGTTCAGGACGGTGGGGCGGTCGGTCTGCGCGCGGTACTGGAGCCGAAGTTCGGCCGCGCTCAGCGTGTACGTGACCTCCACCTGCACCGTGCCGGGGTAGCCTTCCTCGCCCTCTGGACTGGTGCGGCGCAGGTGCAGGCTCACGAAATCGGCCCCGGTCTCTGGGGTGGCCTGCCAGAGCTGCTGGTCGAAGCCCCCCGGGCCGCCGTGCAGGGCATTGGGACCGTTGTTGCGCGCCAGGGTCACCGGCTGCCCATCCAGCACGAAGCGTCCCTCAGCAATGCGGTTGCCATACCGGCCAATCAGCGCCCCGAAGTACGGCGAGGTCTCGCGGCTCAGGTAGGGGGCCAACTCGTCGTGGCCCAGGGTCACGTCGGCCAGCGTGCCGGTCCGGTCCGGGGCCTGCAGCCCCACCAGCACGCCGCCGTAGGTCATGATCTGCGCGCGCAGGGGGGCGGCCTGCAGGGTGTACAGCGTCACGGCGGCGCCTGCTGGGGTCACGCCCCAGGGCTGGGCTTCAATGGAGGGGGTCGGCGTCATAGGGTCATCCTTCATGGAAAAAAGACGCAGGCCCTGGGGGCTGCGCCTTGGCGGACGAAGCGGGCAGGGGAGGGGGCCGTGGTGACGCCCCCCGGTCCCCAGCTTACGAGCCGAAGCTGTGCATCAGCTGCTTGGCCTGCCACTCCGGGCTGTAGCCGAAGGGATCGGGCACCTCGGCGGCGTTCACCGTGCGCGGGTCGCGCCGTCCAGCGGTGGCCCGCAGCATACGGGTGGGGTCGCCCTTGAAGCGGCGGTACTCGTCCAGCAGGCCGTTTTTCTCCTGGAAGGTGTCGGTCAGCTGGGTGTAGCAAAAGCCCGCCAGCCCCTGGCTTTCGTGCACCGCGTTCAGCAGCGATTCGTAGTGGGCGGTAAAGCTGTCGCTGTCCTGCGCGTGGCTGTAGCCCCAGCCGCCCTGATGATCCGGCATGTAGGCGATGCCGCCAAATTCGGTGAGCATCACAGGCAGGCCCCGGTCGGCCAGCGCAGGGTCCAGCAGCAGGTTGCGGCCCCCGGGCCGGGCGTGCAGCAGGGTTTCGCGGGTCTGTTCGCGGGTGCCGTAGCGCTCACGCAGTACCTCGGCCGCCGGGGTGTAGTCGTGAATGGTGAGGATGTCGGTGGTGTCGTTTTCCCAGCCGTCGTTGCCAATCACCGGGCGGGTGGGGTCCAGCGAACGGGTCAGTTCGTACAGGGCGCGCACCAGCGAGCGCGAGCGCCCGCGCCGGGTCAGGTCCGGCACGCCCCAGGACTCGTTGAAGGGCACCCAGGCCACCACGCAGGGGTGCCCCCGGTCGCGCATCACGGCTTCCATCCACTCGGCGGTCACCGACTGAATGCTGCGGTCACTCAGGCGGTAGGCGCTGGGCATTTCGGCCCACACCAGCAGGCCCAGGCGGTCGGCCCAGTACAGGTACTGCGGGTCTTCCAGCTTCTGGTGCTTGCGCACGCCGTTAAAGCCCAGGCGTTTGGTGAGTTCCACATCCGCGCGGTACTGGTCGCTGGTGGCGGTCATCAGCGATTCGGGCCAGTAGCCCTGGTCCAGCACCAGCCGCAGCGGATAGGGCGAGCCGTTCAGCAGGAAGCGGCCCTGCTCAATGGTCACCGAGCGCAGGGCGGTGTAGCCCACCACGCGGTCCAGCACCTCACCGCTGGCGCTGTCCAGCACCTCCACCAGCGCGTCAATCAGCTGGGGGTGCTCGGGGCTCCAGAGCAGGTGGCTGCGGTGGCTGTCAATGCCGCCGTCCAGCAGCGGCACCACGCGGTGCAGTTCTGTGCCCGTCAGGGTATACACGTCGTCGGCCAGCGTTTCACCGGGCACGCTGAGCAGCACGCGCACTTTCAGCCCCGGGCGGTACCCCTGCACGTTCACGCGCACATGCACGCCCCAGGTGTCCAGGTCCGGCTGGAATTCCAGGCGGTCCACAGCCGTGCCCGGCACCCGTTCCACCCACACCGTCTGCCAGATGCCCGTGGTGCGCGGATACCAGATGGAATGGGGCTCGGGCAGCCAGTCCTGCTTGCCACGCGGCTGGTCCAGCGCCAGGGGATCGTCCTCGGCGCGCACGGCCACTTCAAAGGGCTCATCGGCCACATCGGTCACGTCCACGCAGAAGGGCGTGTGACCGCCCCGGTGCTCGGCCACCTTGCGCCCGTTCACCCACACGGTCGCGTGGTAGTCCACGGCCCCAAAGTGCAGCAGGGTGCGCCCGGCCGTCCACTCGTGGGGGCAGCTGACGGTGCGGCGGTACCACACCGCGCGGCCATGGGCCTGCTGGTGAAGGCCGCTGGCCCGACTTTCGGGCGGGTAAGGCACCTCAATCTGCTGGTTGAAATCCACGCCAGCCGGGTGCCCGTGCACGGCGTGCGGGTCAAAGGCGAAGTCCCAGGCGCCGTCCAGAGACGACCACAGAGGACGCTGCATAAGCGGACGGGGGTGAACGTTTCGCATCGGGTCTCCTGAAGGGCGCCGGGGAGGCACCCGGGTAAAGCTTCGGTAAAGCCTAAGAGCAGACTTGGTATGTGTCAAGTTCCTTCACGATAAATCTAAAACCCCCAGCAGACGGTGGGTAGAAGTACGGTAAAGGGCCGCTTCTTGCTGAATTCTGTCAGCGCCCGGGTGGTCTTCCTGAGGTATTGTCATTAAAAAACTTGTGACTTACTGGCGGCTGATGGGCGCACGTTGCTGGATGAATACCTTCTCATACGGTGAAAATTCGTTTTTCCGCTCCTGGTAAGCCGAGAAGGCCAACGGTAGCGCGGGGCGCTCCGTCCTTGAGTCCCTTCCCCAAAAAGAGTGAAGATGTCTTCATCTGGTTTCATGGTTGCCAAGGTGGCAGCGTGGTAAACGCTGCATTCATCGGCAAGAAGCGGGCTCAGCCTCGCTGGCTGTCCTCATGTTGAGCCTTGGGGAAGGGTCTTGAACCCTGAAATGTCAGAAGCTTGTCAGCGGGGTTTGGGTGTTTGGTGCAGAGAACTGTGGGGTTTGTATGCGTGTCCCAGTCGGCACTTGCTGGATTGAGACCCCCAGAGCAGTGACCCAGGCGCGTCGGTAGGACCAAAGGGTCAGCCCCAAAGCTCGGGCCTCTGCTCAGGACAGCCAGGCAGCCCAGGTGTGCGCGGCTACCACCACACCTGGGTCAACTTTTTTAGAAGTGTGATGTCCCGTCCCGCTGAGCGAAGACCAGACTTTGCAACTCTAGCCTCAGGGCACGCGGGGGGCTTCGCCGGGGAACACGTAGCTGGTGCGCATCACAATGTCCTGCTCGTAATTGCCGAACTTGCGGCCAAACAGGGTCATGCCGCCGCAGTTGCGCGCCTCGGCCCGCACCTCTAAGCGCACCTTGATCTGGTTGGCGCCCTGCAGGTTCAGGTCCCCAATGGTGAGATCAGACAGCCGCTCGCCGTCAATGTAGGCCCCCTGCGCGGTCACAATCCAGTGCTTGAGCAGGCCGTGGGTGGTCTGGTCCTCGTTCCACCAGCGCGGTGTGAGGTGGGTGCGCGCGCCGCCAAAGTCGCCGGGGCTGGTGTAGGTGCCGACCTCGTGGCCGTTGATGAACAGGGTGATGTCTGAGGGCCATTCGGGGTCGTACTGCGGCGCCTCGGAGCACAGTTCCATGCTCAGGTCCAGGGTGTCGGGCAGGGCGCCGTAGGGCAGGTTGTTGGGAAAGGTGTATTCCACGAAGCCCGCGCGGCCAAACCACAGAATCTGCGCGTACACATGGTCGGGTTCGTACATGGACCGGGGGTTGTCCAGCATGCCGATGATCTTGGTTTCCGAGGCGAGGCCACAGGTGGGCTGCGCCTCGATGTGGGTGTAGTTGCCAATGGGCATGGAGACACTGACCTGATGCGGGTTGGATTCCACATCCACGCCGGGCAGCTTGTACACGATCTCGTCGTAGCGCTTGGAGCAGAGCTTCTGCGAGCCGCGCGTGCCGGGCTCGTACTCAAACGAGATCAGCCCGGCGGCGTGCAGGTGGTTCAGATTGAAGTTCACTGTGGAATGCGGCAGGTTCAGGGCGTCGGCCAGCTCAGAGACGTTCATGACGTTCTGCGACAGCTGGCTCAGCAGCAGCAGCCGGGTCTCATTTGCCAGCGCCTTGAGCACCACCAGCGCCTCCTGGCCTTCCACTCTGAGGACGCGATGTCTGGACACGGGCATAGAACCTCCTTCCGGACGACAGCCGCGCCTGGGGCGCTGACCCTGCCGGAACAGTCTCGAATATAACAAGTTTTAGGTATAGGTTGTGATGACCAGACACGGAGGTTGGGCGAGCCTCTCAGGTCAGGTATGCGTGCAGGACGCCACCTATTCCAGCTCATGCAGCAGTACTTCTCTAAAAAATCCTCATTTTTTGTTGACTTATAACAACTTGCTCCGTTACTATCGTTCCACCAGATTGACATGAGAGCTGTGCAGCGCGTGCTGCAGGTTGGTCCGGGTTTCGTGCCAGGGGTGTGCCCTGGCCAGGGGGCCCGAGCGGCCTGAGTGCCCAGCGCGCACCCGTCTCCTGCTCTGGCGCTGTTGACGATCCGGCCGTCTTGTCCTTCCCAGGAGGCACCTATGAACCGTTTGGCCCGTTCCCTGAGTCTGGCCCTGCTGCTTGCGGGCACCGCGACCGCCCAGAAAGTCAGCCTCACCTACCTACACGGCTTTACTGGCCCGGACCGCCCGGTGATGGAAGCCCTGATCAAGAAATTCAACGACACCCACCCCAACATTGAGGTGCGGGGGCAAGCGCAGCCCTGGGGCACCACGTGGCAGCAGCTGCCCGCCCTCGTGGCGTCTGGCCGCGCGCCGGACGTGGTGGTGATCAACGAAGACCAGATCACCGGCTTTATTGCGCGCGGCGCCCTGACGCCGCTGACCGCCCCCGAGATGAAAACGGCGGGCCTGGACAAGAACAAGTTCTTTGGACCTCTGTTCAAAACGGCCGACTACAAGGGCCAGTCCTACGGCGTGCCCATTTCCAGCGTGGCGTACGTGATGTTCTACAACAAGGACCTGATGAGAAAAGTTGGGCTGGACCCCAACAAGCCGCCCCGCACCCGCGCCGAGTTTCTGCGTGCGGCGCAGCTGTGCACAGTGGACAAGAGTGGCAAGAACGCCACGCAGGCCGGCTTTGATCCCAAGAACCTCGACACCTGGGGGGTAAGCCTGTACAACAACTGGGTGGGGGCCCGGGCTGCCTACGCCGCTATTCTGCAGAACGGCGGCGCCATGACTGACCGCAACCAGAACGCCGCGTTTAACTCGCCCCAGGCAGTCAGCGCCGTGCAGTTCCTGGTGGATCTGGTGCAGAAGCACGGCGTGGCGCGCCCCAACGCCACCGAGGAAGCCGAACTGGCCGCCTTCTCGCAGGGCAAGGTGTGCATGTTCCCCAGCGGGCAGTGGTACCTGGACCGCTTTGAGAGCCAGAAGATGAACTTTGGCGTGACCTTTATGCCGCGCGTTGGTGGTTCGGTGCGCGACGCGGCCTGGGGTGGGTCGAGCCACCTGACGCTGCCGCGCCAGCCCGCCAGCTACAGCGCCGCCAAACGCCGCGCCGCGCTGGAATTCATGGCCTGGATGGCCCAGCCCGAGCAGAACCTCGCCTGGACCGCCACCGGCAGCCTGCCCACCCAGGCGGCCGTGGCTGGCAACCCCCGCTTCGAAACGGCTGCCATCAGCGGGATTTTTGACCGCCTGAACAATGTGTACGCCACCAGTGGCTTCCCCTGGGTGGGGCAGGTCATGGGGCCCTTTGACGCCGCGTGGGAAGCCGCTTACCTGGGCAAGAAGCCGGTGGCCAAGGCCCTGAACGACGGTGTGGCCGAGGCCAACAAGCAGATTGAGCAGGCCCGCAAGAACTTCCGCTAAAGCCGGGGCGTGGGGTGGGGGCAGCGGCGCCGGCCCGGCAGGGGTAGGCCCCGCCACCCCCACCGCCCGTTTTATCCCCGGCCGCCTGCCCTTCTCCCTTTTTCAGAGGTGAACCGTGACCACCACCCAGGCGCCCGCCACGCACGCGCCGCCCGGCACCCGCCGCCGGGGCTCGCTGGAGCCGTACCTGTACCTGCTGCCCCACGCGGCGCTGTTTTTCATGTTCACCGTCTATCCCATCGGGTACGGGCTGTACATTAGCCTGCACCGCTGGGACCTGCTGAACAACACCCAGACCTTCGTGGGCACCGAGTTCTTCCGCAACCTGTTCACCAGCGGCACCCCGCAGTTCGAGTTCTTCTGGCGCACCCTGTGGAACACCACCTTCTTCACCCTGGTCAGCGTGCCGCTGCTGGTGGCCGCTGCGTTGGGGCTGGCCGCGCTGCTGCACCGGCCCATTTTTGGGCGCACCTTTTTCCGGGCGGTGTTTTTCATGCCGGGCATCCTGACTGTTTCCGTGATGGGCATTCTGTGGCGCTGGATGTTCGACAACCAGATTGGGCTGGTGAACGCCGCGCGCGACCTGATGACCGGCGCGCCGCCTATCGCGTGGCTGTCCACCGAGGGGCTGGCCTGGGTGCCTATCGTGGTGGGCACGATCTGGTGGACGGTGGGCTTCAACATGACCCTGTATCTGGCGGCCATGAGCAACATTCCCCACAGCCTGTATGAAGCGGCGGCGCTGGACGGCGCCACGGGCACGCAGCAGTTCCGCTTTATCACGTGGCCCATGCTCACGCCCATCACGCTGTTCGTGGTGATCACCACGGCGCTGGCGTCCTTTCAGCTGTTCGGGCAGTCGCTGGTGATCACCAACGGCGGCCCCACGCGCTCCACCCAGAGCGTGATTCAGTACATCACCGAAGAGGGCTTTACCAACTCGCAGATTTCCAGCGCGGCGGCCATGGGCTTTGTGTTTGGCCTGATGATGCTGGTGCTCACGGCCGCGCAGTTCCGGTTGATGGCGCGCGACGTTCAGAGCGCGGAGGAGAAATGACCACGGTGCCGCCCGAAGGAGCGCCTGTCCGGGCCCAGCCCCCCCGACGCCGCCGCTTACCGCGCGAGTGGCCCCGTTTTCTGGTGCTGTGTCTGCTGTCGCTGCTGTTTCTGGCGCCCGTGTACTGGATGATCAGCACGTCGTTTAAAACCGAGGCCGACGCCATCGCGTCGCCGGTGCAGTGGTGGCCCGCGCACCCCACCCTGGAGAACTACCGCGCGGTGCTGACCTCGCCGGACGGCAACATTCTGCGCTGGACCTGGAATTCGCTGTTCGTGGCGCTGACCTTTACCGTGCTGCACGTGGCCCTGTGTGCCCTGACCGCCTACCCGCTGGCCCGCATGCGCTTTCCGGGCCGCAACGCGTGGTTCTGGTTCATCCTGTCCAGCCTGATGATTCCGGGGATCGTGACCCTGGTGCCCACCTACATCATGATGCTGAACTTCGGGTGGATCAATTCGTTCCACGCGCTGATCTGGCCGGGCATCAGCGGGGTGTTCGGGGTGTTCTTGCTGAGGCAGTTTTTCGTGGGGATTCCCCGCGAACTGGAAGAAGCCGCCCGGCTGGACGGCGCGGGCAATTTTCAGATTCTGTGGCGCATCATCCTGCCGCTCAGCGTGCCCTCGCTGGTGACGCTGGCGGTGTTCGCCTTTATGGGGTCGTGGAACAACTACCTGTGGCCGCTGTACACGGTGACCGACGTGGACAAGATGACGCTGCCGGTGGGGATCACCACCTTTTCCCAGCGCTACACCACCGAATACGGCAAGTTGATGGCCGCCACCACCCTGGCCGCCGTGCCCGCCCTGGTGGCCTACCTGATTGCCCAGCGCTTTCTGGAAGCAGGGCTGTCCACCACCGGCCTGAAAGAGTAGGCCCGGTTTGCCGGAACCAGAGAGCCCCGTGTTCCCACGCCCTTTCCCCCCTGGGCGCCCCGCACCTGACGGGGCCCCGCTGGAGACTTCATGCTCAAACCCCTGTTTCTGGCCCTTGGCCTGCTGGTGGGCTCCTGGGCCCAAGCGGGGGGCGCCGCAAGCCCCCCGCCCACCGCGACAGCCACCACCTTCAGCAACCCGGTGCTGGACGCCAATTTCCCGGATCCCTTCGTTCTGCGGGCCGGCACGCAGTACCACGCCTACGCCACCAACGGCAGCGGCGGCAACGTGCCGCACGCGGTCAGCCGCGATCTGGTGCACTGGGAGCGGGTGGGCGACGCCATGCCCGTGCTGCCTGCCTGGGTGCAGCCGGGCCTGACCTGGGCGCCCGAAGTGGTGCAACTGGCCGGGCGCTACGTGCTGTACTTCACCGCCCGGGACCTGAAGAGTGGCCGCCAGTGCATTGGCGTGGCCACCGCTGCGCAGCCCGCTGGGCCGTTCAAGGGCCAGGGCAGCGGGCCGCTGGTCTGTCAGGTGGAGGAAGGCGGCAGCATTGACGCCAGCCCCTTCGTGGACACGGACGGCCGCGCCTACCTGCTGTGGAAAAACGACGGCAACTGCTGCAACCTCAGCACCCGCATCTACCTGCAGCCGCTGGCCAAGGATGGCCTGAGCCTGACCGGCAAAGCCACCGACCTGATCCAGAATTTCCAGCTGTGGGAGGGTGCCGTCATTGAAGCGCCCACCCTGTACAAGGCGGGCGGCACATATTACCTGCTGTATTCGGCTGGGCCCTTTGACAGCGACCTGTACGCGGTGGGCTACGCCACCGCCAGCAAGGTGACCGGCCCCTACAGCAAGTCTGCCGACAACCCGGTGCTGACCAGCCGGGGCGCGGTGGCGGGCCCCGGCCACCAGTCGGTGGTGACCGACGGCGCGGGGCAGACGTGGCTGGTGTACCACGCCTGGACCGCCGGCCAGATTGGCGATCAGGTGGGCTACCGCAGCATGCGCCTGGACCGTGTGACCTTCAGCGGGGGCCGGCTGAAGCTCAGTGGGCCCACCCTCACGCCGCAGCCCGCCCCTCGCCCCGCCCGATGACCGGCCCCCGCTTTCCCGGCTACTTTGCCGACCCCTTCGTGCTGGCGTGGCAGGGGACCTATTACGCCTACGGCACCGGCCTGCACGGCCATGAAGAGGGCGGCAACGGGCGGGCCTTTGAGGTGCTGTCCTCGCCCGATCTGCAGCACTGGACCTCGCACGGAGGCGCCCTGACCCCGGTGCTGGCCGAGCGGCGCGACTACTGGGCGCCCGAGGTGGCCGAGCAGAACGGCGTGTTCTACCTGTACTACTCGGTGGGGCAGGGCGACCAGGGCCACCACCTGCGGGTGGCGACGGCCACCCATCCCCTGGGGCCCTTCACCGACCAGGGGCTGAACCTGACCCCAGATGAGCCTTTCGCCATTGACCCCCACCCGTTCCGCGCCCAGAACGGGCAGTGGTACCTGTATTTTGCCCGCGATGAACTGGGCGGCGAGCGCGTGGGCACCATGCTGGCGGTGATGCCCCTTCGCGACCTCCTGACCCCGGCCGGGCCGCCCCAGACGGTGCTGCGGCCCTCGGCCGATTGGCAGCTGTACAGCCGGCAGCGGCCCATGTACGGGCAGGTGTACGACTGGCACACCCTCGAAGGGCCGTTTGTGGTGTTCCGCTTCGGCCAGTACCACTGCTTTTATTCCGGCGGGGCCTGGACCAGCGCCACCTACGGCGTGGGGCACGCGGTGGCCGACCATCCGCTGGGGCCGTGGCACGAACCGGCTGGGGCGGCCACCGTCCTGCGCAGTGGGCTGAACGGCTGGATTGGGCCGGGCCACAACTCGCTGGTGGTCGGGCCAGACGGGCAGGACCACATTGTCTTTCATGCCTGGAACGCTGGGCACACGCACCGCCAGTTGCACGTGGCCCGGCTGGACTGGACCGGCGGCGTGCCCCGGGTGCAGGAGGAAGAAGACTGAGCAGGGGAGGAGGGGGGCATGGAAGGGCCGCCTTTCGTCCTTGCCCTGCTGCGGTGCGCCCAGGACCGCACGCCCTGACGTGATCGCCTGAACAGCATCAAGCGCGCCCAGCCAAAAGAGGTCTGGGCGCGCTTGGTGCTTCAGATGGAGTCGGGAGACGGCGCCGTGCTCTGCGGCGCTGCTCCTCACCCTGCAGGCAGAGCAGGACCAACCCTGAGCAAGCCCCCAGAACCAGAGCTACTCGAAGACAAGCCGGACTGAATCTGTTCCTTGTGCCATCTCCCTGAGCATGTCGATGAATTGCCCGTCACGAAAAGTTGCAAGTGACGAAGTATGGATGAAGCGAAGCTCGTCGGCATCAGGCCAGCCTGGACCACCCCAGAGGGCATCCCGAAAGGCATCGAAATTTCGACCAAAGTCTGGGCTTTCCGGCTTCACATCGTGCACGTACGCCGCCCAGAAGTCCTGTTCAGAACGCACGCCAGAGCAATCGACAATTTTGGTTCGAGTGTCCATCACACCATTGTCTGCTCGGGTCACGGTGGGCTGTTCAGTAGGCTCAGCCTACCGTGGCCTCCGCACCTCAACCCTGCAGCAGAATCCGGCCGCCAGCAGCCTGCACCGTCACCTGACCGCCACTTAGGGTCTCGCCGCTTAGAGCGTCGCGCCACTCGCCGCCGGGCAGGGCCAGCGCGACCTCGTGGGCCTGGGGGCGGCGGCTGATAATCACCGCCGCGCGCACGACGCGGCCGTCCTCATGGGTGTATTCGCGCAGGAACGCCACCGCGTCGTCCTCGGCGTGCAGAAAGCGCAGGTTGCCGCGCTGCAGGGCCAGCTGCTCGCGGCGCACCGCGATCAGGGCCTTCACCCGGGCGCGCAGGGGCTGGTCCCACGCGGCCTCGTCCCAGGGCATGGCCTCGCGGCACCAGGGCATGGCGCCGTCGCGCGACTGGCTCAGGCCCACCTCTGAGCCGTAGTAGGTGCAGGGCACTCCGGCGTAGGTCATCAGGAAGGTCAGGGCGGCCTGGAACAGCGTGCGGTCATTGCCCAGGCGGTACAGGGCACGCGGCACGTCGTGCGATTCCAGCACGTTAAACATGCTCAGGGCCACCTGCGGCGACAGGGCGTGGTAGGCGTCCCAGAGCAGCTCGGCCAGTTCCTCGCCGCCCAGGTTGCTGGGTTCAAAGGTGAGGTTGCCCCGCGCCAGCCACTGCATCACCGGCAGGCCAAAGCCGTGGTAATTCATGGAGCCGTCCTCGCCCTGGCCGTCCAGCGCGTGCTCGGGGTCGTAAAAGCGCTCGCCGAACACGTAGGCGTCGCCGCGTTCCTCACGCGCGGCGCGTTTGAGGGTGCGGTGCAGCGGCAGGTTGTCTTCGTCGGTGCCGCCCGTGCCGATCATGTGGGCCACGTCCAGGCGCCAGCCTGCCGCGCCCCGGCGCAGCCAGTGGCGCACCACGGACTCCTCGCCGCTGAAGAATTCATCAATCGCTGCCGGGTTGCGGTAGTCAATCTTGGGCAGCGTGGGCACATCGAAAAAGGCGTGGTACGGCGGCTTGCCGGGCTCGTCGCGCCAGGTGAACAGTTCGCGCTCGGGGGCCGCGTGGTCGTCCAGCGCCGCCTGAAACAGCGCGTGCTCATTGCCCACATGGTTGAACACGCCGTCCAGCACCAGCCGGATGCCCGCCCGCTGGGCCGCGCCCACCAGTTCGTCCCAGGCCGCGTCGCCGCCCAGGTGGGGGTCCACATGGCGGTAATCGGTGATGTCGTAGCGGTGGTTGCTGGGCGACACGAAAATGGGGGTCAGCCACAGCCCGGTGATGCCCAGATCCTGCAGGTAGGGCAGCGCCTGGGTGATGCCGTTCAGGTCGCCGCCGTAATGCCCGTGGATATCGCCCCAGGCGTCGATGGGGGTGTTCCACGCCACGTGCTCCACGGCCCGGCCGCTGTACACGTATTCACCGGTCTGCACGTCGTTGCTGGGGTCGCCGTTGCGGAAACGGTCGGGGAAGATCTGGTAAAAGACGCTCTCCCAGGCCCATTCGGGAGCCGTGTGGCCGGCAAGGTACGTGAACCACGAGCGAAAGCCACGCCGGGTGCGGTGCAGGCCCAGCGCCGTGAGGTGCAGGTGGTCGTTGCCAAAGTTCAGCTGCCACGCGTAGCGCACGCGGCCTTCGTGCACGGGCAGATCGGCCTCGAACCAGCGGCCGGGCAGGTCGCCGGCCACCTCCACTTCCCGCGCGGGGTGCGCTTCAATTTCACCCACGCGCACCAGCTTGAACTTCACCTCCGTTACCGGCAGGGTGGTGCGCAGGCGCACGCGGACGGTCTCGCCCAGGGGCGCGCCCAGGCGCCCGGTGTAGGCAGGGGTGTGGTCGTGTTGGGTGGACAGCAGGGGAAAAATGGACATGCGGCGCTAACCTCCGGCACGGCAGCGCAGCGGGCACGACCTCTTGCGTGAATGCAAAGAAAGGTCGTGCCCGCTGCGGACAAGCGTTGCCTGTGAACTGTTTGCCCCAGTGTGGGGGCGTCGCCGCCCTGCGGTCAAGAGGAAAGGCAGGGGGTGGACTGCACAGGCCCGCAGGCCCTGCTCTAGCCGCCCCTCCCGGCCAGCCCGGCCTTGGCGGCCACCGCGCCCCCGGTGGTCATGCCGGTCAGGCGCCCCACGAAGGCGGCCACCTGCGCGGTCAGGCGACTGGGTGCGCGGCCCTCTTCGGCCTGGGCCACGGCGCGCCTCATGGCGGGTCCCGGGTCTCGCACCACGGGGCCGTGCCCAGTGGCCAGAAAGCGGGCAGGCACGGCCAGCAGCGCGCGGGCGCTTGCGGTGGTCCCGGCCGGGTCATGGGTGCCCAGGGTGGGCAGGGGGAACACAGCGCTCAGCACGCTGGCCACGTGAAGCCCTGGCACGTTCACGAAGGTGTCGCCGCTGTACAGGGTGCCGTCGCGCTCATCCAGGTACGCCACGTGGCCCGGCGAGTGGCCCGGGGTGTCCAGCACGACCAGGGAGCGCACGCGGTCCCCGGCGCGCAGCAGGCGGGTGGGAGCGCTCTGCACCCCCAGCGCCGCCAGCCCCGGGGCGTCGTGTTCGCCCAGCAGCACCTCCAGCCCCGGGTGCGCGGCCACCAGGGCGTCCAGGCTGCCCACATGGTCCGCGTGCGCGTGGGTGATGGCCACCCGGCGCAGCGGCCGGCCCAGGCGGGCAATCAGCGGGGGCAGGCGCCGTTCCAGGCCGGGCAGGCCCGCGTCAATCAGGGTCAGGCCATCGGATTCGGGGACGAGGTAGGTGTTGACCAGCCCAAACTGGGCCAGCCGGATGGGCGGGTGGGCGCTGTGGCGTGCCGACATAGGAAACCTCCGGATGGCCGGGCGGCCAGCAAAGCGAACGGCGTTCGTCTTGTGTATTTACCGTACACCTGCGCCGGGGTGGCGTCAAGGCGTACACTGTTCGCCATGCCTTATCCCGCCAAACTCACGCCCGAGGCCATTCAGGCGGCGGCCTGGGCCCTGCTGGAACAGGGCGGGCCGGCGGCCCTGGGCATGCGCCCCCTGGCCGAGGCACTGGGCGTGCGCCCCAGCAGCCTGTACCGCCATGTGGGTAGCCGCGAAGCCCTGCTGAGCACCCTGGCCGAACAGGCCGCCAGCGCTCTGCGCGCCGAACTGGCAGCGGCGGCCGGGCTGCCCCCCCGCGCGGCGTTGGCGACAGTGGCGCAGGCCTACTGGCACTTTGCCCGCACGCGGCCCCATGCCTACGACCTGCTGCTGACCCCTGTGGCGCCCCAGGCACCGGGCTTAAGGACCCCGGCTGGCAAGGCGCTGTGGGGCGCGCTGCTGGAGCGGGTGGGCGCGCTGACTGGCCACCCCGACGATACCGGGCACGCGGTGGCCTACTGGACCTTTCTGCACGGCGCAGCGGCGCTGGAGCGGGCGGGACTGTACGGCCAGAGTGGGCCACAGGGCGGCGTGGAGATCGGCCTGGGGGCGCTGCTGGACCGGATGGAGGCGGCCGGGCACCTGTCCTCGCGGCCAGCGGGGGCGCCCGCGTAGACTGGGGGCATGACCCGCCGCCAGACCGTCAGCGTGAACGTGGGAGGCGTGTTCGTGGGCAGCGCGCACCCCATCGTCGTGCAGAGCATGACGAACACCGACACCGCCAACGCCGAGGCCACGGCCATTCAGATTGCCCAGCTGGCCCGCGCCGGCAGCGAGATCGTGCGCGTGACCGTGAACACCCGCGAAGCCGCCGCCGCCATCCCCGAGATCGTGGCCCGCCTGCACGAGGTAGGCCTGAATGTGCCCATCGTGGGCGACTTTCACTACAACGGCCACATCCTGCTGCGTGAATTCCCGGACACGGCCCGCCTACTCGCCAAATACCGCATCAACCCCGGCAATGTGGGCGCGGGGCAGCACCACGACGCCAACTTCGCCACCATGATCGAGGTGGCCAAGGAGTTCGACAAGCCCGTGCGCGTGGGTGTGAACTGGGGCAGCCTGGACCAGCAGGTGCTGGCCAAGCTGATGGACGAGAACACCCGCGCGGGCAGCCCCAAGAGCGGCACCGACGTGATGATTGACGCGATGGTGGTCTCCGCCCTGGACAGCGCCCGCTACGCCGAGGAACTGGGGTTGCCCCACGATAAGATCCTGATTTCGGTGAAGGTGAGCAGCGCGCCGGAACTGTGGAAGGTCTACCGCCAGCTGGCCCCGCTGTGCGACTACCCCCTGCACCTGGGCCTGACCGAAGCGGGCATGGGCATGAAAGGCATCGTGGCGAGCAGCGCGGCCCTGGCGCCCCTCCTGATAGACGGCATCGGCGACACCATCCGCGTTTCCCTGACCCCCGAACCCGGCGCCAGCCGCAAGCTGGAAGTGGAGGTGGCCCAGCAGATTCTGCAGAGCCTGGGGCTGCGTCAGTTTCTGCCGCAGGTCACCTCCTGCCCCGGGTGCGGGCGCACCACCAGCACCTTTTTCCAGGAGCTGGCCCAGAAGATTCAGGATTACATCCGCGACACGATGCCCGAGTGGAAGGCGAAATACCCCGGCGTGGAAGAGATGCAGGTGGCGGTCATGGGCTGCATCGTGAACGGCCCCGGCGAAAGCAAGCACGCCAACATCGGCATCTCGCTGCCCGGCACCGGCGAAGACCCGCGCGCCCCCGTGTACCAGGACGGCAAACTGCTGACCACCCTGAGGGGCCCCCGCATTGCCGAGGACTTTCAGGACTTGCTGGAGCAGTACGTGGAGCGCCGCTACGGGCAAGGGGTGGGTGTTTAAGCCATAGAGGGTCTACCGGGGGTATGGGTCTTTATGGGTGTCCGGGCCAAGCAGCCGGCTGCCATATTCTCAACTCTGGAACTGGGGAAGGCTTGGATTCACCAGCATGGTCTGGAGGGCACGCTGACGTGGTACCCACTGGACATGAGCGCTTACGCCTGGGTGGTCGCCCAGGGGAGATTCAAGCCGAAGCCTGAAGCGCCAACACCACAATTCCTGGCTGGATTCTCTTCGGCGTACCAGCCTCATCATCACTACGGCCCTGCGGACCCTCCTGAATCCCCAGGTCTGGCACAATGAAGCCATGACCGTCTGGGGGACTGGCAGCCTGGAGAACGAGCACGCCGCCGCCTTTGTGGCCGAGGTGGTGCAGGACGGCGCCTACGCCCTGGCCGAGGCCTTTGATGTGGCCCTGGACCCCGACAACGACCTGCTGGACGCCGAGGAAGGCCACCGCGCCCTGGCCGCCGCCGAGATTCTGGCAGCGGTCCTGACGGGTGACACGGCCAGCCTGACTGACGCCGGGCTGCGCGCGTGGGTGCAGGGCGTGAACCCGGCCGAGCTGGCCCACCTGCGCCCCACAGCCCTGGAAGCCCTGGACCGGGTGCTGGGCCCGGCCAGCGAACTGCCCGACCTATGGGAGGAGAGCGACGACGCCGAGGCGTGGCGCGAGGACGTGCAGCGCCTGCGCGCCGAACTGGGGTAGGGCATGGCCGCGCCGCTGCAGTGGCTGCGGGCCGAGCTGGACGACGCCGACCCTGCGGCTGCTCCGCGCTGGACGGCCGACCTGCACGCCTGCGCCCAGGCCACGGGCTGGACACTTTCGCCCTGGGCGGCCACCTCCTTCATGACCGAGTTGCGGGTGCGTGAACTGGTGGCGCCGTATGGGGCGCAGCGGGTGGAGATGCGCGCCCACGGTTGGTTGCCCCTGCTGGCTTTTGTGGCCGCGCCAGAGCACCGGCCGGCCGGCCTCCCCGGCGAGCCTTGGGAACCCACCCACCACCCCTACATCAACCCGCCAGCGCTGGCTGCGTGGTGGCAGACCCGAGGCTGGGTGGTGCCGGACGCCGCGTGGCTGAACGGTCGGCCCACGGCAGAGGAGCTGGCCCAGCTCAGCCCCCGGGAGGGCGGGTACTTGAAGCGGCTGGGCTGGAACCGGGGCGACGCCCTGCTGCTGTACTGGTAGGCGTTAAGGCGTCGCTGGTCGTCCCTGCTGCCGGGCGTAGTTGCGCCGGAACATCAGGTTGGCCCGCCGTAAGCCCAGACCCTCGTAGAAGGGCACCAGATCGTCGTCGCAGGCGAGGTCCACGGCGTAAAAGTCGGCCAGTTCCGCCAGCAGCCGCTCCATCAGCGCGCGGCCAATGCCCCGTCCCTGATGCTCGGGCCGCACTTCCAGCAGCGGAACAAAAGCGGTCAGCACGCCGTCGCTGACCGCCTGCACAAACCCGATCACCTGCCCGCGTTGCACCGCCAGCACGAAGCGGTACGACCCGGCCAGCAGGCGGTAAAACGTTTCTGGGCTGGGCGGGTTGGGCCACCCCACGAAAAACCCCGTGAGCTGCGCGGGCGAGATGCCCTCCAGCGTGGTCTGCAGGATGTAGCCAGAAGAACCTTGATCGGTCACGGCATCAGGCTAAAGAACGCCCGCCTCAGGGCGCATCCGCCACCTGCCCTACCGCGCTCCGCTTCCCGCCACCTGCATCCCCTTCAAAACCTCAGTTCCAGCCCCACCCCTGCCCCCAGTTGCCCGGCGCTGCTGGCGCGCACAAAGGCCCGCCAGCCGGCCGGGCCCAGCACGGGGCCGCGCAGGCCAGCCTCGCCGTACAGGGCAAAGCGGCTCTCGCTGCTGCCGCCGGGGACGGGGGTGGGCACGGTCAGCTGTCCGCCCACGGTGGCAAAGGCGTCCACGCGGCTTAAGGGCAGGTTCAGGTCGCGCAGGGTTAGCCCGGCGGCGTAGCGGCTGGCGGTGCCCGCGCCCGTTTGCCAGGGGCGCTCGGCGCTGGCTTCCAACCCCAGGGTGCCCAGCAGCGGCACCGGCAGCAGCGCGGTGCCCGCATGTACGCCGTAGCCGGCCGTGGTGGCATTCACCCCCGCCCACACGGTCGCCGCAGAGGCAGAAGAACAGAGCATCAGGGCCGCGACAACAGGCAACAGGGCACGCATGGCACCGAGCTTAGCGGGCAGCCATGAGTGTTGCTTTTCCCACTTCCCACAACCCACGGTTCACACCCCTCCTTACCCGTCCAGCCGCACCTCGGCCACTTTGGCCAGCATGCGGAAGGTCTGGAACAGGTGGTAGGCGTTGTCGCTCTCCCACCCCACGGTGACGGCGTCCACCCGGGTCACACCGGGTACCCGTTCGGCGGCGTCGGCGCGGGCCTGGTGGTTAAAGCTCAGCTGGGCCTGGGCCGGCCAGCGGGTGGTGGAGGGACGGGCCTGGGCGGCCTGTTCCACGGCGCGGCGGGCCCCGTCCCGAATGCGCTCCAGGGCCGTGTGGGGGTGCAGGTGGACGGCGGCAAAGGCGCTGAGGCCCTCCTTGACCGCCACCGTGACCACCTCCTCGCCCAGTTCCGCCTGGATCTCGGTCATGGCCACATCGTCGCCGCTGGCAAAGAGGACCGGCACGCCGTAGTGACCGGCCAGCAGGGCGTTCAGGCCGTATTCGCCCGTAGAGACCCCATTGATCCGCACGTCGCGGAGAAAGCCGTTCCAGGTGTGGGCCAGCGGGCCGCGCACGCTGCCCGCCCGGGCGTGGTAGCCCACGAACAGCAGGCCCACCACGCCGGCCTCCTGCACGCCCTGCACCATGCTCAGCGGCTTGTCGTGGCCGGTGGTAAAGCGCACGGCCGGGGGCAGCAGTTCGGGCAGCAGGTTGCGCATGGTGTCGTGGCTGTCGTTCACCAGCACGTCGGTGGCCCCGGCGTCCAGGGCGCCCTGGGCCGCTGCCGCCGCTTCCAGGGTCATCTGGCGGCGGGCGCGCTCGTACTCGGCGGCGTTCACCAGCCCGCCAAATTCCGGCGGGCTCACCTGTACCCAGCTTGAGACCCCGCAGACGCCTTCCATATCCACGCTGATGACCACCCGGCGTTCACTCATAGGGGCGAGGGTAGCGCGCGTGGGCCGGCAAGAGGGGGCGGCCGGCGGTTCGTGACCCTGGGCGTTCACCGCTCTGGGTGCCCCGTGTTAGCCTGCTCTGTTATGAGCCGCGTTGCCCTGAAATCCGCCCGCGAAATCGAGATCATGCGCCGTGCGGGGGCGCTGGTGGCCGAAACCTTCCGGGTGCTGGAACCCCACGTGAAGCCCGGCGTGACCCTCAAGGAACTGGACCGCCTGGCCGAGGAACATATTCGCAAGGCGGGCGCCACCCCCGCCTACCTGGGCTACGGACCGCGCACCAACCCCTTTCCCGGCACCATCTGCGCCAGCGTGAACGAGGTGATCTGCCACGGCATTCCCGACAGCCGCCAGCTGCAGGAGGGCGACATTATTGGCGTGGACATCGGCGTGCTGCTGAACGGCTACTACGGCGACGCCTGCTACACCTACACGGTGGGGCCGGTGCGCCCGGAGGTGCAGGGCCTCGTGGACGCCACCCGCGCCAGCCTGAACGCCGCGCTGGATCTGGTGAAACCCGGCGCCCGCCTGGGCGATATTGGGCACGCCATTCAGTCGCTGGCCGAGGGCCGGGGCTACAGCGTGGTGCGCGAGTACACCGGCCACGGCATTGGCAAGCGCCTGCACGAGGAACCCACCGTGCTGCACCACGGCGCGCGCTACACCGGCCTGAAGCTGCAGCCCGGTATGGTGTTCACCATTGAACCCATGATCAACCTGGGCCGCCCCGAAACCCGCCTGCTGGGCGACGGCTGGACCGTGATCACCGCCGACAAGAGCCCCAGCGCGCAGTTTGAACACACGGTCGCCGTGACCCAGAAGGGCTGTGAGGTCCTGACGCTGTGACGCGGCCCGCCCTCGCGGCGGCCCCCAAACCCCCGAAGTTGGGTAACCTGCGCCCCCTGCCTGGGCCACTGGAGGATGAAGCGGTCTACCGGGGGGTGGCGTTCGGGGGCGACCTGCCCGGCGGGCAGACACTGCGCAGCGTGACTTTTGAAAAGTGTGTGTTCCGGAGCGTGACGCTGCGCGGCGTGAACTGGCAGCGGGTGCGGCTTCAGGACGTGCGCTTTGAACACTGTGACTTGAGCAGCGCCGTGTGGGACGACGTGTCCCTGGAACGCGTGGAGGCGTCTGATTGCCGGCTGCTGGGGCTGCAGGCCCCGGGCGCGCGCCTGCGCCATGTTCGCCTGGACCGCACTGTGCTGGCCCTGTCGGTCTGGCTCAAGGCCGACGCCGCGCACCTGCGGCTGGACGCCTGCGACCTGAGTGAAGCGGTATTTATGGGCGCGAAGCTGCCCGGAGCGGTGCTGCGCGGCTGCCAGCTGGCCCGCACAGACCTGCGTGGGGCCCTGCTGGACGGCGCCGATCTGCGCGGCTGCGACCTGCGGGGCGTCCGCCTGGGGCCTGCCGAACTGCAGGGCGTGACCGTCGAGCCCACGCAACTGCTGGACCTCGCCCACCTGCTGGGCGTCAAGGTTGAGACCCTGGAGGGCTGACCAGCAGCAAGGGAGGCGGGGGGCAGAATCGGCCCCCCGCCCCCCTTGCCCGACCTACCGCAACCGGGCCTTGTCGTGCAGCTTCTTGGCGATTTCCATGATCTCGCCCATGTCCCACTCGGGCGAGAAGGCCGCCGAGTCGTGGCCGCCGTCCACTGTGGGGCCGCCCTGAATCTCGGTGTATTCGCCCACGCGGACCTCGCTGCCGTCTTCGGGGTGGGTGCCGTTCCAGATGGCGCTCAGCTGGGTAAAGTCCGTGTCGCTGAAGCGGTAGAGAATCTGGTGCACGCCCTGGTCCATCACGCGCTTGGCTTCGGGAATGAGGGAAGTGGGAATGTTGGGCATGGGCAGCAGCTTTTCCATGTTCACGCCGCTTAAGGTTTCCAGGGCCTTGGCGTAGGCAATCTGGTGCACCCCGCCGCGCACCAGCAGGTAGCCCACCAGGGCCTTGGCAGTGGGGTCGTCCACCATCTCGTACACGCGCAGCTTGTTGTGGCGCGCCGCGCCTTCCAGGAAGAAGTTGTGGGTCAGGTCCAGCATCAAATTGCCGCTGGAATACACGTAGTCGCCGCTCCAGGCCTTGCCGTGCGAATCCGCGATCATGGTGCCGGGCCCGGCCGCAATGAAGTGCTTGGCGTAGCGCACGTCCTGCGCGAACGAGAAGGGGTGGGTACTGGGGTCCACCGGCTCTTCCTGGGCCTTGGGCTCGGGGCCGGCCAGCAGCGCGTTGATGGTGGCCGAGACCAGTTCGATGTGGCCCAGCTCCTCGGCGCCAATGTTGGCAATCAGCTCGTAGTACGGCCGCAGCGTGTCCTTGCCCCGGAAGTTGAACGACTGGGTCATGTAGTTCATCAGGGTGGACATCTCGCCAAAACGGCCGCCCATCAGTTCCTGGACGGCCGCCGCCCCGTTGGGGTTGGCTTCTTTGGGCAGGGGGAGGTCAAACTGCAGTTTGTCAATGCGTAAGAACATGGTGGGGCCTCCTTGGCGCGCGGCGCGCGAACCTTGGGCAGCACACCCCAGGGCCCGCGCGCACAAGGTCAGCGCCCCCACCTTGTGAGGCCGGTCCTAACGCGCGCCCCCCATCTCTGAGGCTGCGGTGAGTTCGGCCGGGCGCTGGGCGCGGTCCAGCAGAAAGCGGCCCTGGGTCAGCAGGCGGTCGGCGGCGGCGTGGTCGTGGGCCAGGGCCTCGGTCACGGCGCCGTTAATCAGCGCCAGTTGCTCGCCCAGCAGCGCCTCGGGGCTGTGGCCCTGCGCGGCCAGTTGCGCCCGCCCCGCCGGGGTCAGGTGCAGGTAAGCGCGCAGGGTTTCGGGCAGATAGGTGTCGCGCGCCTGCCGCAGCACAAACAGCGTGCGGCCCTGGGCGGCCTGCGGGGCATCTTCCAGGCGGCACAGCAGGGCCAGGGCATACAGGCGGTGCGGTTCGGGCAGGCGCAGGGCCAGGGCCGGGGCGTCGTCCGGCACGGCGCCGGCGCTCAGGGCCAGGGGCGCGCCGGGGCGGCCTTCCCGCTCCAGGCGCTCCATCTGGTGGCGGTGAATCATCTGGCGGCGCAGCAGGGGAAAGCCGAACACACTGGCGAAAAAAAACAGGGGAACCAGCACTTCTTCCACGGTGAACCTCTGGGGGGGCAGGGGACGGGGGGGCACGCGGGCGAGGGGCTCACGGTAGCTCCGGGGGGTGGGCTGGGGCGTCCGCCTTAAGGGGGAAGCGGGTGGTGGGGGGCGCGCCTGCCCGGCCGGCCCCGTACAATTCCGGTCATGACGAGCAGGGCAAAGCAGGGGGCGCGGCCATCAGCGGCGTAAGTACCAGGGGGCGGCGGGAACGGGTGATCGGCACCGAGACGGCGGTGGCGGCGCGCGACCTGCGCAAGAGTTTCCGGGGCGCGGCCCAGCCGGTGCTGGACGGCGTGACATTGGACATCCGCCAGGGCGAGTTTTTCAGCCTGCTGGGACCGTCCGGGTGTGGCAAGACCACGCTGCTGCGCCTGCTGGCGGGGTTTGAACAGCCCGACGGCGGTAGCGTGATGATCGGCGGCCGGGACATGACCGGCGTGCCGGCCCACCGCCGCCCGGTGAACACCGTGTTCCAGAACTACGCGCTGTTTCCGCATCTGAACGTGCGTGAGAACGTGGAGTTTGGCCTGCGCATGGCTGGGGTGCCGGCCGGCGCACGCCGCGAGCGGGCCGGGCGCGCCCTGGAGCAGGTGCAGATTGGCGACCTCGCCGCCCGGCGCCCCGATCAGCTGTCGGGGGGGCAACGGCAGCGGGTGGCGCTGGCGCGCGCCATCGTGAACGAGCCGCAGGTGCTGCTGCTGGACGAACCCCTCAGCGCCCTGGACCTGAAGCTGCGCAAGGAACTGCAGGTCGAACTGGCGCACCTGCAGCAGACCCTGGGCATGACCTTTGTGTTCGTGACCCACGATCAGGAAGAGGCGCTGGTCATGAGTGACCGGATTGCCGTGATGAACCGGGGCCGCATTGAGCAGCTGGGTCAGGCCGAAGCCCTGTATGAGCGCCCCCGCACCGCCTTTGTGGCGACCTTTCTGGGCAGCAGCAACCTCATTGAAGGCACGGTGCAGGCGGTGGACGGGCCCCACGCGACCGTGCAGACCGTGCACGGCCCCCTGCGCACCGCCCTGGGGGCGGGCCTGCGCCCGGGGCAGCACGTGACCCTCTCGGTGCGCCCCGAGAAACTGCGCATGGAGCGCGACGACGAAACCGAGGGCAACGAGATCCGCGCCCGCGTGGACGACATCGTGTATACGGGCGCCGAGAACCAGTACGTGCTGGAAGCGAGCGGCCAGCGCCTGCACGTCTTTCAGCTGAACGCCGACATTGGCGCCGACGAGGACTTTGATTACGGCGAACAGGTGGCCCTGTACCTGCCGCCCGAGAACCTTGTGGTGCTGGAGGAAGGGTGAGACCTCGCTGCGCTCGGTGTCGAAGGGTCAAAGGGTCTAAGGGTCTAAGGAGATGGGGCCCTCATTCCCTTAGACCCTTAGACCTCTCGACCCTTCGACCGCGCCGGAGGCGCGCATGACCCCCCGCCGCTTTCTCGCCACGCTGGGGCCCGGGGTGCTGTGGCTGATGGCTTTTCTGGTGGTGCCGGCGCTGATCATGCTGGGGTATTCGTTCCTCACGCGCACGGATCTGGCGCAGGTGGGTTCGCCGTGGACGCTGGAAAGCTGGGGGCGGGTCATTGGCTACGACGCGCTGTTTCAGGAATGGACTGGCGACAACCTGAGGGTGCTGTGGCGCAGCGTGTGGGTGGCGGGGCTCAGCACGCTGCTGTGCGTGCTGCTGGGCTACCCGCTGGCCTTTTACATTGCCCGGCAGGACGCGCGGCGCCGCCAGCTGCTGCTGCTGCTGCTCATCATTCCCTTCTGGACCAATTTTCTGATCCGGGTGTACGCCTGGATCATCCTGCTGCGGCCCTTCGATCTGGTGCCTAGCCTCACGGCCACCCTGCTGGGCATGGTCTACGCCTTCCTGCCCTTTTTTGTGTTGCCGGTGTACGCCAGCGTGGAAAAGGTGAACTGGTCGCTGGCCGAGGCGGCGCAGGACCTGGGCGCGCCCCCCGCGCGGGCCTTCTGGAGCGCCGTGGTGCCCCAGACGTGGCCGGGGTTGGTGGCGGGTATTCTGCTCACCTTTATTCCGGCCCTGGGCACCTTTGTGGTCAGTGACCTGCTGGGCGGCGCCAAGACGGCGCTGGTGGGCAACCTCGTGCAGAACCAGTTCGGGCAGGCGGGCGACTGGCCGTATGGCAGCGCGCTGAGCTTCCTGCTGATGGGTTTGGTGCTGCTGGGCCTGTGGGCCTACGCCCGGGTGGCGGGCCGCCGGGGTCTGGAGGAACTGGTATGACGCGCGGCGCGCGTTGTCTAAGGGTCGAAGAGTCTAAGGGTCGAGAAAGGGCGAGGCGAAACTCAGCGGTCTGCTGGTGGATACCGAGGGGAAGATCTGCGCCGAGTGCTCGTCGGAAACAGCTTGCCAGCAAGTTGAGCCCCAATCGCCTGAGACTCTTCGACCCTTTGACCCTTCGACCCGGCCGGAGGCCAGCATGACCCGCACCCACCCCCTCCTGGCCGCCTGGGCGTGGCTGGTGTACGCCTTTCTGTACCTGCCGATTCTGGTGCTGATCGTCTTTTCCTTCAACGAGTCACGCTTTGGGGCCGAGTGGACGGGCTTCACCACCAAGTGGTACGGCGTGCTGCTGGACCGCGCCGACGTGCGTGCGGCGCTGGGGCACACGCTGCAGGTGGCGCTGCTGAGCACCCTGGTCAGCACGGTGCTGGGCACGCTGACCGGCCTGGGACTGTGGCGCTACACCAGCCGGGCGCGCGCGGCCCTGTCCACGCTGCTGGTGCTGCCCATCGTGATTCCCGACGTGGTGATGGGCGTGATGCTGCTGATGTTCTACGCCGCTGTGCGCGCAGGGCTGGAGCGGGCTGGCTGGACCTTTGACAACGGCTTCTGGACCGTGCTGCTGGCGCACGTGACCTTTCAGATCAGCTACGTGGCCCTGACCGTGCGCTCGCGCCTGTCGGGCTACGGCCCCGAACTGGAGGAAGCGGCACGCGACCTCGGCGCCAGCGCGTGGCAGTCGTTCTGGCGCGTGGTGCTGCCGCTGGCGTGGCCGGGCGTGCTGGCCGGCGCCCTGCTGGCCTTTACCCTGTCGCTGGATGACTTCGTGGTCACGTACTTCACCAGCGGCTCGGGCTTCCAGACCCTGCCAGTGCTGATCTACACCAACGTCAAACGCGGCGTGACCCCCGACATCAATGCCCTGAGCACCCTGCTGATTCTGGTCACCGTGGTGGCGGTGCTGGTGGCGAACGCCCTGCTGCGGCCCCGGAGGAAGGGATGACGCCCGGCACGCGGGGTCGAGGGGCGGCCCGCCTTAGACCCTTATACCCTTTGACCCTTCGACGCAGCCCCGCGCCGCTCCTGGCCCTCTGCGCCCTGCTGAGCGGGTGTTACCGGGTGGAGAAGCCGGCCGTGAAAACAGCGTCCCCCGTGCCCACGGGCGATGGCCGCACCCTGCGCGTGTTCATCTGGTCGGAATACATGGACCCGGACATCGTGAAGGCGTTCGAGGGGCAGACTGGCGCGCGGGTCATTCTGGACACCTTCGAGAGCAACGAGGCCATGCTCGCCAAGCTGCAGGGGGGCGGGGCCACCTACGACCTCGTGGTGCCCAGTTCGTATGTGGTGCAGACGATGGTGCGCGCCGGCCTGCTTCAGCCGCTGGACCGGGCGAGGCTGCCCAACCTGAAGAACGTGGCGCCCGAATTCCTGAACCCGCCCTATGACCCGGGCAACCGCTACTCCGTGCCGTACCAGTACGCGGCCACCGGCCTGGCCTACAACAAGAGCCGCTACACCCCTCAGAGGGGCTGGGCCGAGATCTTTGGCCCCGAGGACCGCCGCTCGTTTGTGCTGCTGGACGACCCGCGCGAGGTGATCGGCGCGGCGCTGAAGTACCTGGGCCACAGCGCCAACACGGCCGATGTGGCGCAGCTGCGCGCCGCCCGCGACCTGCTGCGCCGCACGGTGGCCAAAAAGGGCTTTCAGGGCTTTGACGGCGGCCCTGGCACCCGCAACAAGCTGCTGGCCCGCCAGATTGACCTGGGCCAGATCTACGTGGGCGACCTCCTGATCGCCACCGAGGAAAACCCCCAGGTGCAGGTGGTCCTGCCCCGCGAAGGCACCACCATCAGCATGGATACCCTGGTGGTCTTAAAGCGCAGCCCCAACCCGGCCCTGGCCCACCGCTTCATCAACACCCTGCTGGACGACGAGGTGGGCGCGCGCTTAAGCAACTACACCTACTACGCCACCCCCAACGCCGCCGCCCGGCCGCTGCTGGACGACTTTCTCAAGGCTGTCCCCGCCCTGAACCCCCCGGCAGACTGGCTGAAAAACGGCAAGCTCAACTTTATTGACGAACTGCCAGACCGGCGGGCCCAGCGGCTGTATGACCGGATCTGGACGGAGTTGAAAAGCAGGTAGCGGGGAGCGGGTCGCAGGGAGCGGGAAAAGCTGACCTACGTGCTGGGCAGTCCGCCGCCCCCTCTTACCCCACCACAAGCGGCGGGACGCGGGCGGCGCTTCCTTCCCGCGCCCCGCGTCCCGCCGCCTGCACCCCTCTCCTTAATCCGGCTGATTCACCGGGCGGGCGCTGTCCAGCCAGCCCCATTCGCGCAGGTAGCTGCGGAATTCGGTCAGGAGTTCGCGGGCGTCCTCCTGCTCGCTCTCGTGCAGGGCGCGCAGCCACGCCTCGCCGGTGGCGCGGGTGTAGGCCAGCAGGGGCGCGCCGCCGCCCAGGAAGGTGTCCAGGGCCGAGAGCAGGTCCTCGTAGCGCGCGCGGCGCCAGGGCTTCTGGCGGGTCACCTCGTTCAGAAAATCGTCGGCAGCATGTTCCAGCAGGGGCGTGCGGCCCACGATCCAGGGGGCTTTGTGGGGGGGCACAGTCATGGTCATGCCTTCCACCCGGGGAAGCCTTCAATCGCCACCAGCGTGGGGCGGGGAACGTTCGTGCCGGGCTTGGCGGCAAAGTTCGAGCGCAGCTTGTCCAGGCTCTCGCTGTCCTCACCGGGGTGCTGAATGGCCAGGAACAGCGTCTTGCCGTCGGGGGACCACACGGGGCCGGTCATTTCGGCGTCCACCGGGCCCACGGCGAAGCGGTACGCCTTGCCAGCGTTGGGGCCCTCGGTGGGCATGAAGAACATGGCGTTGTTGCCGTGGAAGGCCTTGATGGGGTTGGTGCTCAGGTCCGAGTTGTCGGTGACCATCCACAGGTTGCCGTAGGGGTCGAACACGAGGTTGTCCGGGCTGGCAAAGCCGCTCTGGGGCCCGCCCACCGCGAAGATTTCCCACAGGAACTTCGTGGCGGTCCAGTCGTCGCCGGCTTCGCGGAACTTGACGATCTGCCCGAAGAAGTTGCCGTGCTTGCTGTTGTTGGTCAGCGCCACGTACACCTCGCCGGTGCGGGGGTGAATCTCGATGTCCTCGGGGCGGTCCACCGGGGTACCGCCGACCGCCAGGGCGCTGGCGCGGGCGTCGGCCAGCACGTCGGCCTGGCTGGCGAACAGCGGCTTGCCGTCGCTGCCCTTGGCGTCTTGCAGTTTCTTGTTCTTGTCGTAGTCCAGCAGCACCCAGCTGCCATTGCCAAAGTTCGCCACGTACAGGTCGCCCTCGGCCAGCAGGTTCAGGTTCGCGGCGCGGTTGGCGGGGTCGTACTTGCCGCGCGAGACGAACTTGTACACGCACGAATCCTGCATGTCGTCGCCCATGTAGCCCACCACGCGCCCGTCCTTGGCCACGGTCACGGCCACGTTCTCATGGCGGAAGCGGCCCATGGCGGTGCGCTTTTTCGGGGTCCACTCGGGGGTAAAGGGGTCAATCTCGGTCACCCAGCCCTGGTGCATGGGGTCGTAGCCGCTGCCTTCCCAGGCCTTGGCGTAGCCGTCCACGTTTTCCTCGCAGGTGAGCAGCGTGCCCCAGGGGGTCTGCCCGCCCGAGCAGTTGCCTACGGTGCCCTTCACCATCGTGGCGCCCTTCACCACGCTGCTGCCGCGCACCGGGCCGGTCAGTTCCATGGTGCTCAGGGCGTCAATGCGGCGGTTGCGGGCGTCGGGGACAATGCGCCACTCGCGGCCTTCTTTTTTCACGCGCACCACGCTCACGCCCACCGCTTCCATCTCGGCCCTGATCTGCGCGGGGGTGCGGTTCTTGGTGTCGCCGCCCACGAACATGGGGTTCACGTACTCGTGGTTGATCGTCAGCAGCGCCTCGGTGCTGCTGGTGCCGCCCGTGAGCATGTCGATAGGAAAGAAGCCCACGTAGTCGTGGTTAAAGCCGATCTCGCGGCCACCCTCGGTAAAGGTCTCGCCCCAGGGTGCCAGTACCTGCGCGCGGTAGCCGGCCGGCAGCGTCACCGCGTCGGCGCCCGTCACGGGGATGGCGCGGAAGGGCGGCATGGTCAGGGGCTTGACCTTCTGCGGGTCCACTGTGCTGGGGCCGCCGTTGTTGCTGACGGCCTCGGCCTGGCTGATGGTGAGGGGCAGCGCGGTCGCGGCGGCCGTCATGGCGGCGCTGCCCAGCGCGGTGCGGCGGGTCAGGCGCGTTTCAAGCAGTCGGTGCCAGAGGCTGGCCTCTGCCTTTCGTTCTGTGGTCATGCCGGGTAGTCTGGGGGGGCAACGTCACCAAACCTTCAGCGGGCTGTCAGCGGCAGGTCAGCGCTGCGGCGTCCAGCCCCCGGCGGGGGCCCCCATCACCGTGCGGTTCAGGGAATTGTCGTCTGCGAAGTGGCCGTTTAAGATAGAGGGGTTTAAGTCTTTGTTTTTGGAAGGAGAGCATCACCTTGGAAACCCTGCGCGTCTCCGGCACGTCACGCCCCAACGCCATCGCCGGTGCTATCGCTGCGCTGCTGCGCACCCAGGGCGAGGTGGAAATCCAGTCCATCGGCCCGACCGCCGTCAACCAGGCGGTCAAGGCCCTGGCGATTGCCCGTGGTTACCTGACGGGTGACCAGCTTGATCTGTACACCCAGCCCGAATTCGTGAAGCTGGACGTTCAGGCCGAAGAACGAACGGCGGTCCGGTTTCTGGTCAAGGCCATTCCGGCGCCCAAGTCCCCGTCCTGAGCTGTCCCTTGTGCCGAGCCCCCCGAGTGGGGGCTTTTGCTGTTCTGGGGAGGGGAGAGCGTGGCCGGGCAGGAAGGGCTGCTCTGATGAAGGCTGCCCGTTTCGGTGAACGGCCAAAGACAGCCCGCCCACGCCAGTGACTGGGTTGAACGCTGATACGGCTTCCGTCCATTCCCGGAAATCTGACTTCTTTCTCTGCTGCGCCGCTCTGCGAGGTCCTCCAGTCGGAACAATCCCGTCACAGGCGACGGGGTTTTTCAGAAGTCAGATGACTTCGTTCACTTCACGGCGGTGGAGGAGAACCCCCCGGGGCCGCGCTGAGTTCCGCAGCCACCAAAGAAGCGCCGCGCACCCTTCCCTAGAGGCTGAACAACGCGACGTCTTTAAACCAAGCTTTTAAGGAATTTCCAGTTCACCCTGCCAGCCGGGGGGCAGGCTCAGCAGCTGGCGCAGGGGCGTTTCGCCGTGCTTCAGTAGGAAGGTCAGAAAGTTCAGTTCGCGTTCCTGGGGGACGCCGCCGGGCAGCAGGTGGCGCTTCAGGCGGGTCAGCTGGCCGCTGCGCTCGTCCTCGGCGCGGGCCAGGGCGCGGGTGGCGAGGCGTTGCAGGTGGGTCACCCGCGCCAGGGTGCGCGTGCGGGTGCGTTCGGCGGCGCCTGCCAGCGTGGGGTCCAGGGCGCCCAGTTCGGTGCTCAGGGCCTGCAGTTCGGTGTTCAGGGCCTCCAGGCGGCCCTGGGCAGCGGCGGCGGCGCCCCGCTCGCGGGCCAGGGCGCGGCCCAGCACGCCTTCGGGGTCGGCCTGGACCTGCGCGGCCCCCGCTTCCAGGCGGCGCAGCAGCCGCGCCACCGGGGGTTCCAGCCACGTCACGCTCAGGCGCGGCCACAGCAGGGGTTGCTGCAGGCCGTGCAGGGGGTATACCCCCTGCAGCTGGGCGCCGTAGGCAATTTCCCCGGGGCCCACCACAAACGCCAGGGTGGGCAGCAGGGTGTCCTGCACCACCGGGCGCAGGCCCGCCGCCGGGGTCAGGCGGCTGGGGTCGGCGTCCAGCAAGGCCAGCAGGTCCTCACGGGTGTAGCTGCGGGTCTCTGTGAACAGGCGCGGGCCGTCCACACGCAGCAGGTGGCGCTGGCCGTCGTCTTCTTCCACAAACAGGTTGGTGGCCCCGGGCGGGCGGCGCAGCTGCGGGGTGAACCCGTCGCGTTCCAGCTGCGCCGCCGCCGCCTCAATGGCCGCCGAAGAGGCCAGGGGATCACGCAGCTCGCGCGCCAGCGCCGGGGCCATCAGGCGGGCCAGGGCCGGGTACAGGGGGTCCAGCACCAGCAGCCCCGCTGGGGCCAGCAGCCCGTGCAGCAGGCGCGCGAACACATCGGCGTAGCTGCCGCCGCCCGCCAGCGCCGCGTCAATGCGCCGCCGCACGGCCGCCACATGCTCGGCGGGGCCATCGAACGCGTCCAGCAGGGCGTGGACCTGCGCGGTCCATTCGGGGCGCCAGGGCACGCGGCCCACCGGCACCCCGGCCGGCACGTCCAGGGTCAGGCGGTGCAGGGTCTCGGCGCGGTCCAGCAGGGTGGTGCTGGCGACCTCGGCGGCGTCGTGGTCCTGGCTGGCCACCCAGTACACGGCCACCACGGGCCTCTGGTCGGTGTGCAGCTGCCGGGCCAGCAGCGCGGCGTCGGCGCCCTTGTGCACGGCGTAGGCGGGGCCGGTCAGGGCGCCCGCCTGTTGCCCCGTGACCACCACGCGCGAGGCCGGGTGGGCCAGCTGCGCCAGAGCGGCCTCTGTGTGGCCGTCCAGGGTGCCCAGGTCGCGGTGGTAGTCGTGCAGGGCCTGGGCCAGGGCCACGCGGTCCAGGTCTGGCCTTGCTTCGGCCAGGGCCTGCGCGGTGGCGCCGTGCGCCAGTCGGAAATACCCGGTCATACCGCCCTGTCTGAACTCTGCCGCTGCGCTTTTTGCCATGCTGCTGTGTTTCCTTCCGGCCACTGGATTGGGTGCTCTGGGGGTGCGGGGTCGCCCGGGAAAAAGTCTGCCGGCCACCGCGCGTGCTGAGCCTCGCGTGAACCGGGGCGCCGCATTGCAACACCCCTTACACTGCTTTACTTTTTGTCTTGCTCTGGCTGTCTTTGGGGTGAGTTACGGCGGCCCTTTTACCGCAGCGGCTCGCGCGTCACCCGCTGCAGGCCCTCGCGATCGGTCAGGATGATGCGGCGGTATCCCAGGTCCAGCAGGCCCCGGGCGCGGAAATCACCCAGCAGCTTCGTGATGGTCTCGCGGGTGCTGCCCACCACATGCGCCAGATCCTGGTGCGACACCCGGTCACGCAGGGCCAGCGCGCCGCCCTCAGGCCAGGGGCCTTCTCGGTCAGCGAGGTTCAGCAAGGCCACGGCCAGCCGCTGCGACACCTCCAAAAACACCAGCCCCGACAGGCGCTCCTGCACCCCGCGCGTCTGCCGGGTGATCTGCTCAGTCAGGGCGACACCCACGGCGGGCTGCGCGCCCGTCAGGCGGGTCAGCGCCTCCTTGCCCAGCAGCAGGGCCTCGGTGTCGTCCATGGCTTCGGCATACATGCCGTAGCCGGCGCCGCCCACCAGGGCCAGCACGCCCAGCAGCGAGCCCGGGCCATGCACGTCCAGGGTGACCTCACGCGCGCCGGTGCCCAGGCGGTACAGGCGCGCGGCGCCGCGCAGCAGCAGATACAGGGTCTCGGCCGGGTCTTCGGGGTGATACAGCAACTCTGCGCGGCTCCAGCGGCCCACGCGGCCCGCCGCCATCACCTGCGCCTGAGCATCTGCGGGCAGGGCACCGAACGCACCGGGCAACATAGGCAGCAGTATGCCACCGCGCTGGCGCTCTGGGTGCACGCCGTACGGGAAGCGGGGGCGCGCCGCTGTCAGGGGAGGGCAGGGGTGATCTACAATCGGCCCCAGCATGACCACCCCGCAAGCCCCCGGGCGCCTGAGCCTGTTTGATCTGCCGCTGGACATCGTTTCCCTGGAGGCCACCCTGGACCGCCTGGAAGGCTGGCTGGACGCGCCGCGCGCCCCGCACACCGTGGTGACCCTGAACCCGGAGTTCATTGTTCAGTCGCGCACCCAGCCCGATTTCGTGAACGCCATCCAGGTGGCTGATCTGGTGACTGCCGACGGCGTGGGCATCGTCTGGGCTGCGCGGCAGCTGGCGGGTGTGGAGGTGCCGCGCGCCCCGGGCTTCGATATCGTGCAGGGCCTGATGAAGCGCCGGGGCGAGCGGCTGCGGGTGTTCTTCCTGGGGGCCAAGCCCGGCGTGGCCGAGGTGGCAGCCCAGAACGCCGCGCGCGAGTACGGCATTGTGGTGGCGGGCATTCACCACGGGTACTTTGACCTGCCCGAAGACCAGCGCGTGGCCGAACTGGTGCGCGACAGCCGCGCCGACCTGCTGCTGACCGCAATGGGTGCCGGGCGCCAGGAGACCTTTAACCAGTACTGGCGGCAGGTCATGAACACCCCAGTCATGATCGGCTGCGGCGGCGTGATTGACGTGCTGGCCGGCACCGCCGATCTGGCCCCGGCCTGGACCCGTCGCCTGGGCGTGGAATGGATCTGGCGCGTGGGCTTGGACCGCAAACGCTGGAACCGCGCTCCGCGCCTGGCCCAGTTTGTGCGGCTCGTGCGGGCCGAGAAGAAGCGGCAGGGCAAGAAGGGGTAGGGGAGAGATGGGCTGGTGGGGCCCCAAGGTGAGGGGGAATCCTGCCTGAAGCGGCGCTGGGCCTCTCCGACTTCACCGGACCGTGGGCGGTGCCACCCTGGGCCAAGACATCGGTGAAATGGCCTTGGCGCCGCCCGCTCATACGGGCTGAACATGACTGGCTTCCCCTCTGATCGCTTGCTGTGTTCCCCTCTCCCCTGGTGGGAGAGGGAAGGAGGAGCGGAGCGACGGAAGGGTGAGGGGGCCACCGCGTGGCTCAGACTGGTGTGGCATTACTTGAGTCCCGTATCTTTTCTTCCCTTCCACTGTTGAGGACAAACCGCACGGCATCTCTGTGTGCAGAACAGAGCAGGGCGACGGCCAATCGTCGGCCGTCGCCCTGCTTTATTGCCTTAAACGGGGATGTGCTGACCCACCCGGACTAGGGCCCGGTCCAGAGCGCCCAGCAGCAGCTCGGCCTCGTCGGGGGTGATGCTCAGGGGGGGGCCCAGCAGCAGGTGATCGCCCCGGGTGCCGTCCACCGCCCCCGAGCCCGGGTAGGTCAGCAGCCCTTCCTCGCGGGCGGCGGCGGCCACGCGCTCGGCCAGCCCCGGCTGGGCATAGGCTTCACCGGTGGCCGGGTCACCCAGGACCATGCCCAGCAGCAGGCCCTGGCCCCGCACGGACAGTACTTGCGGGTGCCGCCCGCGCAGCGTTTCCAGCCCAGCCAGCAGTTGCTTGCCCCGCGCCTGGGCGGCCTGGGGCAGCCCTTCACGCTCCACGATGTCCAGCACGCTCAGGCCGGCAGCCACGCTGACCGGGTGCCCGGCGTAGGTAAAGCCATGTTTGAAGGCGCCGCTGCCGTTCATTACGGTGTCGTACACGGCGGGGCTGGCCATCAGGCCGGCCAGGGGGGCGTAGCCGGCCGCCAGTCCCTTGCCCAGCACCACGAGGTCCGGCGTGACGTCGCCGCCCAGGCGCACGGCCAGCGGCTCGCCGCAGCGGCCCATGCCGCTCATGACCTCGTCGGCAATGAACAGCACACCGTACTCCTGGCAGATCTTGGCGATGCGGGCGTGGTAGCCGGGATTGGGCGCCAGCGCCGCGTCGGACGCCCCCACCACGGGCTCACAGATGAACGCCGCCACCGTCTCCGGGCCCGCCGCCTCCAGCACGGCGCGCAGACGCTCGGCATCCTCTTCGCCGCTGAGGGCGGGGTCCGGTTTGGGCAGCTTGGGCCACGCCTCTTCCCGCATCAGGGGCGCGTAGACCTCGCGCCGGGCCCCCATCCCCGAGGCCGCCAGCGCGCCCAGCGAGGCGCCGTGGTAGCTGGGCACTCGGGTTACGATCTTGTAGCGCCCCGTTTCCCCCCGTTCCACGTGGTACTGCCGCGCCAGCTTGATCGCGCTCTCGTTCGCCTCCGAGCCACCCGACACCGCCCAGAAGCGGTAGTTGGGCAGGGTCAGGAAGTCGGCCAGTCGCGCGGCGTACGTCTCCAGCACGTCGCTGGAAAACTGCGAGCCATGCACAAAGGCCAGCTGCCCAGCCTGCGCCGCCATCGCCTGCGCCACCTCGCTGCGCCCATGCCCAATATTCGCCACCAGCGCCCCGGACGACCCGTCCAGATACCGCCGGCCCTGGGCATCCTCAATGAACACCCCCTCGGCACGCACGGCGACGGGGTAAGACTTGCGGGATCGGTAAAACACGTTGGACATAACGGGGCATCCTTTCTGGGGGCAGGGGCAACTTCAGCGGGCGATAGACAGGGGAGACACAGGCGTGACGGCCTTCTGGCCAATTTGACCGAGCGGCACGCCGCTGACCGGAATCACCACAGCGTCGGCTTCGGTGGGCATCTCGGATTTGGCCGGTTGCATGGCGTTCAGGCTCCCTTTCAGCTGCAGGCGAGTCACGGTGAAGCGCGGTTTCGATTCAAGCGTGGCATGCCAGCCGACCCCGGCGCTGAACGTTGCGATCCCGTCGGCTCCCACTTCTGCCACTTCATAGAAGAGGTTGGGCGCAGGCGTATTGCCCACCTTTCTGTTCTGCGTGCGCAGGACCAGCGCCACCACCGTCTGCGGGGGCAGCTTCGTTTGAATCTGGTGGCGCAGCGGGCTCTGCGCGCCTCCCTGAACGTTCTCGCGTGGGAAGGTGTAGGGCTGCCAGCCGGCGAGGGCCCGGCCCACTGGTGCGGAATACACGTCCCTGATCAGGCCCTCCCCTTGGCCACCAAAGGTCACGCTCTTCTCGCCATCCTGCAGCTGGATGGGCCCCGCCCCACGGAGTGTCGCCTCTTCGGAGAGGGTTTTTCCAGCAGAGAACAGCTGAGAGGCCACCATTCTCAGCGAGAAGAACGACTCGTCTTCCACCTGAACGTTGGGAATCGTGCTGAGTTCCGAGGTGGCAAGGAAGAGCTTGTATTTTGGCAGGGTCAACCCGCTGGCGCTGGAGAGTTGGCCTTCTCGCTCGACCTTGCCGCCGAACAACTTGTAAAGGCTCCGGGTGTCCTGTTCAGAGAGAAAGGTAAAGTTCTGCCGTGCGTACAGCCAGCAGGCGATGTTGAAGACTTTGGTCAGTGCTTTGTCCGACACGCTGGAGGCGAAGTGATCGCCGGAATCACAGTATTTTCGCCCTTCGAAGCGGTCCTGGACCTGAAGCGTCACTGTCTTGGGCGCGCAGGCCGATAGCCCCAGGGCCGTCAGGAGGAGCACTGTGGTCGGCCGTGAGGCGCGAAGGAGACGGCGGCTCATCGGTGCCGCCCGGGCGTGGTGCGCTGCATTTGAGGGCGTGCTGCGCCGCAGTCAGGATGCGTCATGGCGAATTCTCCGTGGACCCGGCCTCTTCCGGGAAGGCGTCAAACACAGCTGGCCGGGTCAGCCACTCGGCCAGTGGCGGGGCGCCCTCCACTTCCAGGGTCAGCAGCAGGGTGCGGCAGGCCGCGCGGTGCGGCGGCAGGTCAGGAAAAGGGCGAACCTCGCTGTAACCCGTTCTGAAGGCCTGGGCCTGCGCGGGCAGGAGCAGCACCTCCCACAGGCACAGGTCCAGTTCAGGCGGCGCCAGGACCGACGCTTCTACATCCACCAGGGCGAAGGGCTGCCCGCCGCGCCACACGAACTGGCTGCCGTTCCAGTCCAGCAGCATGGGCGCCGCCACGCTGGGTGCTGGGGCGGCCTGAAACAGCCGCGCCACCCCGGCCGACTGCGCCGCCCAGTCCTGAAAACGGAAGCGCGGGGCCACCGCCTGCACGGTCTCCAGCGCGCGGGGATAGAACTCGGCCAGAGGCCAGCAGACCCGGCCCGTCACGTCCCCGAAGTGGTGGGTCTGCGCCTGTACATGCACCGCCGCCACCTGCCGCCCCAGGCTATGGGCATCGGCGCCTTCCAGATCGCCCGCCTCACCTGGGATGAACGCCACCCGCAGCGCGGGGCCACCCTGAAACTCGGTCAGGCCGTAAACCTCCGGCACCGCCCAGACGTTCAGCCGCTGCCAGAAGCGGTAAGCCTGGGCAGTGGCGTGCAGGTCCCGGGGATCGGTGCCGAAGAGCTGCCCCAGGCCCAGCATGAAGGCACTGACCTCTGGCTCGGTCCACCACGCGCGGCGCCAGATTTCCGGGCCTTGTGCGGTCTCCACGCGCCACACATGCGAGGCCCGGCTGGAATCCCCGGCGTTCAGTTCGGTGACGGTGCCGGGCTCTACCACGTATCGCCGCCCCCGGGAGGCGGCCACGCCCCCAGCGCCTGGCGGACCGTCACGATCTGCCCGAAGTGGTGCGCGGTGTGCAGGGCCATGTCGGCCAGCAACTCGCCAATGGTTTCCTCGTGGTTGACCGGGTTGGCGAGGTCTGGCCGCGCGGCATGCGGGTCAATGCGCGCCAGCAGCTCGTAGAACTCGTTCTTCACCCGGGGCCACTCGGCGGCGCTCACGCTGGGCCACGTGTCGGCCGCCGTCTTTGGGTAGGGCTGGGCCTGCCCCATCTCGATGATGTCCAGCATCCAGCGGTTCCACCAGTTCACATGCGCCACCAGCTCGGCCACCGAGTGCGGCAGTCCCTGGGGCCGGGCCGCCGCCTGCTCGTCCGAGAGGCCGCTCAAGGACGCCTCGACCCCCACGAACGCCTGCCCACCCCGGAACAGCTTGGGCAGCAGGCGCGCGAAGGCGAGTTGGGAACGGACGTTGCGGTCAGGGTCAGTCATGGGGCCAGTGTTGCAGAAGGTGGATGGTGGATGGTTGAAAGGTGACGGGAAGCGGCCCCAGGCGGGTAGGGTGGGGCCATGACGTCCGAGGTGAGGCAGGTGCAGGCGGTGGCCGAACTGGGCGTGACCCTGCGGGGCGCGGCGGATATTTCGGCACTGATCGGCGCGGCCTACGCGCTAGGCGGCGTGCTGCTGCGCGAGACCGACCTTTCGCCCGAATTCCTGAACCTGCGCACCGGCCTGCTGGGCGAGCTGTTCCAGAAGTGCGTGAACCACCGTCTGGCCCTGGCCTTCGTGCTCCCCGACTTCACGGCCCACGGCGAACGCTTTGCCGAACTGGCCTACGAACACGCCCGCCATCCGGCCATCCGTTTTGTGCACACCGATGCCGAAGCCTGGGCGTGGCTGGGTGAGCAGGTGGGCTGAACGCCTCTTCCATCACCTGTCCACCATCCCCCCTCAGTACCGCTGCGCCACCGTCTTCGTCTGCAGGAACCAGAACAGATAATCCGGGCCGCCCACCTTGGCGTTGGTGCCGCTCATGCCGTAGCCGCCAAAGGCGTGGGTGCCCGACAGCGCCCCGGTGCACTTGCGGTTGATGTACAGGTTGCCCACATGGAGGCGCTTTCTGGCTTCCTCGATCTTGCGGGGATCGCGGCTGTAAAAGGCGGCGGTCAGGCCGTATTCGCTGTCGTTAGCCAGCTCAATGGCATGCTGCCAGTCGCGCGCCCGGGTAAAAGCCAGCACCGGCCCGAAGATTTCCTCCTGAAACAGGGGGTCGCTGGGGGGCACGTCGGCAAAGATGGTGGGGGACACGTAGCCGCCCTGGCGCTCGCCCATGTCGGGCACGTAGCCGCCCAGCACCAGCCGGGCGCTCTGCTGGCCCCTCTCCACAAAGCCCATGATGCGCTCGGCGCTGCCGGGGTGAATCACCGGGCCCAGGTCGGCGTTGTCTTCGGGCAGGCCCACCTTCAGCTGCCGGGCCAGTGCCGTGACCTTCTCCAGCAGGGCGTCGTACACGCTCTCCTCGGCAATCACGCGCGAGCACGCCGAGCACTTCTGGCCCGCGTACCCAAAGGCCGCCTGCACGATGCCCGCCGCCGCCGCGTCCAGGTCTCCGTCGGCGCAGACCACGGTGGGGTCCTTGCCGCCCATCTCGGCAATCACCCGCTTGAGCCAGCGCTGGCCGGGCTGCACCCGGGCGGCGCGCTCGTAGATGCGGCAGCCGATTTCCTTGCTGCCGGTAAAGGCGATCATGCGCACGCCAGGGTGGTCCACCAGGGGATCGCCCAGCACGTCGTCGGTACCGGTCAGGAACTGAATGACGCCCCGGGGGAGCCCCGCCTCGAACAGCAGTTCCACCATCAGGTACGAGGACAGCGGCGTTTCGCGGGCGGGCTTCCAGATCACGGTGTTGCCGGCAGCAATGGCGCCCAGAGCCATGCCCAGCGGAATCGCGCTGGGGAAGTTCCAGGGGCTGATGCAGGCCACCACACCCAGCGGCTCGTACACGGTGGTCACATGCTCGTCGGGCATGGGGTAGACCGGCTTGCCCTGGGCCCAGCGCAGGGCTTCGCGCGCAAAGACCTCAAAGTGGTCCACGGACTCGGCCACCTCGCCGTCGGCTTCCGGCCAGTTCTTGCCATTTTCCAGCGTCATCACGGCGTTCAGTTCCATGCGGCGGGCGCGCAGCAGTTCGGCGGCGCGCTTGAAGATGCTGGCGCGCTGAAAGGGGTCCGAAAAGCGCCACTCTTCAAAGGCGGCCTGGGCGGCCTCCACAGCCTGCTGCAGCTGCTCTGAGGTGGCGTTCTGAAAGCGCCAGACCACCTCGCGGGTGTCGGCGGGGTTGCGCACCTCGAAGGTGCCGCTGCCCTGGGCTTCCTGCCCCCCCACGATCAGCGGAAAGGTGCGCCCCACGTACTGCTCGCGGACCTGCCGGAACGCTTCTTGCTGCGCCTGCGCGACAGCCCCGTCGCGGAAGTTGAAATACGGTTCGTGCTCGAAGGGAAGGAATCCCTCCATCATGGTCGTCATGGCTGCTGCCTCCTTACGAATGTCCCCGGAGGCTAACACGCCGTGCCAGCGGGCGTAAACACGCTGTCAGGCGGCAAAATTCGGCACACTGCGCCCTGCTGCCCAGGGGCCGGGGTCCAGCAAAAGCTGGCGTTTGAAAGGTGCCGAGCTGGGGGCCCGGCACGGGGCGCCCTTGGTCACGGCCCACTTGGTCACGGCCCAGTCATGGGGGGGCGGCCATGCTGCGGCCAGCTCCGGCCGCGCGGGCCAGGGCCACGGCGGGCTCCCCACCCTCACCCGGCTCCGCCGCCAGAGCGCCCCAGGAGGCCCCATGCATGTGCCCACGCTGCCCAGCGGCATTCACCCGATTGGCAACTACCGCGTTCAGCCGGACCCCCAGTCCGGCGCCTACACCATTCAGGTTCAGTGCGCGGGCCAGTGGCACCCGGTCCACATGGTTCACCCCGAAGAGCAGGCGTGGTTGCTGGGCCTGCTGCAGTCGCCCTTTCCCACCGTGCAGGGCGGCTGGCTGGTGGCCGCCCGTTCACCCCTGCCCTGAGACCCCACCCGCCGCCCAGTGGGCCGCCCCGATCAGGCCGGCGTCGGCGCCCAGGGCGGCGTGGACCACCTCTGGCTGGTAGCGCGCCGGGAACGCACCCAGGGCCCCGCGCACCTCGGCCAGATAGCCGGGGCGCAGGCCCACGCTGCCGCCCAGGGCCACCCGGGTCACGCCCAGCAGCGCCGCTGCGTCGGCGCATTTCCAGGCCAGCAACGCGGCCGAGCGGCGGTAGCGGGCCGCCGCCGCCGGGTCGCCCGCCTCGGCGGCGGCGCACAGGGCGCGGGCATCGGCCAGTCCCAGGTGCCGGGCCTGCGCGTCCAGGGCTGCACCGCTGCTTTCGGCTTCCAGGGGGCCCAGCGGCCCCAGCAGCGTGGGCACCCCCGGGCCCCAGGCGGCCGGCACACTCACCACGCCCAGTTCGGCGTCCAGGCCATTGCCCGCCAGATGCAGGCGGCCCCCCAGCACCAGCCCCGCGCCCACCCCGGTGCTGACCGTCACGAACATGAATTCGCCTGTACCCTGCCCGGCCCCCAGTACCCACTCGCCCCAGGCGGCGGCGCGCGCGTCGTTCAGCACCGTGCAGGGGCGGCCCAGGGCGCGCTCCAACTGCTCGGCCAGCGGCACGTCGGTCCAGCCGGGGTAGGTGGCCGGGGCGGTGGGGGTGACCCGCCCGGCCACCACGGCCCCCGCACAGGCCACCCCCACCGCCCGGACCTGTGGGGCCAGCGGCGCGGCCAGCTCCAGCGCGGCGGCCAGTACCGCTTCGGGCGTGGCCGGGCGGGGGGTGGGCACCTGCCGCCGCTCGTGCACCTGCCCGCCCGTCACCAGCGCCGCGCGCAGCTGGGTGCCGCCCAGGTCCAGGGCCAGCAGGGGAGGGGCCGCCAGTTGGGGAAGAGCCACAGCCGCATTGTGGCAGCTGGGCCGGGGGCGCGCTGCAGTGACACTGGGCGCGGTCAGCCTGGGCGCGCGGCCCCTTCTGCCCGGACCTCCAGGGGAAAGACCCCGGTAAACAGGCGCGGCCAGGCGAGGTGCGGCTGGCCCAAGCTGAGCGTCAGGCCGCGCCCGGCAAAGTGGCGGTCCCACACTGTCTGGGCACGGGGGGGCAGCTGTTCACGCAGCAGGGCCTCGGCGGCGGCGCGCTGCGGGCCCAGGTCAAACGGGCTGGGATCGTGCAGGGCTCCGCGCACCAGCGCCCGCACCTCGCCCTGGTACAGCACGTCGTCCACAAAGCGGCCAAACAGGGCCGCCGCCTGCTCGGCGCGGTCCACCACCAGCGGCGCCAGTTTGCCGAACGCCACCGCCGACCCCAGGGTGTTCCCGGCCGTGTTCCAGGCCGAAAAGCCCGCCAGTTCGGCCAGCGGCAGGCCCTGCAGCAGCGTCCACAGTCGCCTCTCGGCGCCGTTGGGGTAGGCGATGTCTGCGACGCTCACAGGCTTTCCGGCCGCCAGGGCACCCCGGATGGTGTCCACGAACGCGGGCAGGTGCCGGTGTGAGGTGTCCACCACCGCAAAGTCCGGCTGCCGGTGCGCCTGCCTCACCCCCGGCGTGTTGACCGCCAGCAGAAAGGCGGCCTGATCGGGCGAGGCGGCCAGCCGGCACCCCGCCGCGCGCAGGTGGGCGCGCACGAGTTCGCCGGCCGGGCGGTCCTCGTACAGCAGTTCCGTGTGCGGCCCGCCCACGCCGCTGTACGCTGGCCACACCGGCACCGGCTCTGGCCGCAGGGCGCGTGCCAGCAGCGTGCAGGGCACCTCGTCGGCTCCGGGATAGAGGTCCAGGCGGTCCCACACGCCCAGCTCGTCGGCGCGGGCTTCCAGCAGGCGGCGGTCGTGGGCGGCCAGCCCGTAGGGCGTGGTGTCGTCCAGCGTCAGGCACAGGTGGGTCAGCACGCCCCTGGCCAGCAGGTCCAGCGCGGCCAGATGCAGCGTGCGGTTGCGCTCGCGGGTGCCCACCCAGTCGGCCAGAATGCCTTCGGGCACGGCCGCCCGCGCCGCGTCCAGCGCCGCCCGTTCGCCCTCGCCGTGCCGCGCGTGGCGGTCATAGGCCGTGGAATAGGCCCGCAGTTCCCGGCCCCACTGCCCGTAATACGGCTTCTCCTCGTGCGGGTCGTTGTCGTGCGCCACCCGCACGATCACCCCGAAGGCATAGATACGCAGCGCCGGATTCAGCACTGTGGCTTCGCGCAGGGCGCCCAGCCGTTCCAGCGCCTCTTCTGGCCCGTCTGACACCCGCCGCGCCGGAATCATGCCGCCCAGGCACAGGGTTTCCAGGCACACCACCAGCACGTCCGCTCCCGGCGCCTCGTCCAGCAGCCAGGAGCGCAACTGGCTGGGGTCGCCCGGCGTAAAAAAATTCGGTAGCGCCCCAGCCGGCGCTGGGCGCACCTCGGCCCCCACCATCCGCCCCAGCCGCACTGGTAAGTCCAGGGTGGGCGGGCGGGTGTCGGGGGGAATCAGGAGGACGCGGGGCATGGCGAAGGATGGCAGATAGCGGAAGGCTGATGGCAAATGGCAAAAAGCGGATGGCCGATGGCAGTGGCGGCCACGCCATCTGCCATCGGCCAGAGACCATCTGCGATGTGTTACACGTTAAAGCCGAACATCCGCATCTGGCGCTTGCCGTCTTCGGTCATCTTGTCGGGGCCCCACGGCGGCGTCCAGACGAATTCCACGTTCACGCCGCTCACGCCGTCGAGGCGGCCCACGGCCATCTCGGCGTCGGCGCGGATCAGGTCCTGCACAGGGCAGCCCACGCTGGTGAGGGTCATGGTGATCTCCACCTGACCGCCCTCCTGCACGTCCACGCCGTAGATCAGGCCCAGGTCCACCACGTTCACGGGAATTTCGGGGTCCTTGACGACCTTCAGGGCTTCGAGCACCTGTTCTTCGCTGGGCAGGGTGCCCGCCGCCTGGGTCTGTTCGGTATTCATGGCTTCGGTGTCCATCAGCCCTGCCCCTGTACGTGTGGCAGGCCCTCATTCACCCAGGCCATGGTGCCGCCGGCGAGGTTGACCACCTGCGTGTAGCCCTGGGCCTTCAGGAACTCGCCGGCGCGGGCGCTGCGGGCGCCGCTGCGGCAGATCATGACCAGTTCGCGGTCGCGCGGCAGTTCGGCGTGGCGGCTTTCAAACTCGCTCAGGGGGATCAGCTGCGCGCCCTGGGCATGTACCTCGTCGTATTCATTCTGCTCGCGCACGTCTACGAGCAACGCGCCCGCCTGCACGCGGCGCTGCCCTTCTTGCGGGGTGACATCTTCCATGCGGCCCAGCATAGCCCAGGGGGCAAAAGGGAATGTGCCGTGCGTATCCTGGGCAGCGTGAACCCCCCGCCTCTGCCTGACGGCGTGACCCTCATTGACCTGCGCCCCGCCGCCCTGCGCGAGGCCGAGCCGCTGGAAGGCCTGACGGAGCGGCCTGTCCTGGCTGTGTCGCTGGATGAGATTGAGGCGGGACGTCATGGTCTGACCCCGGTGCAGGGCCCATTGGTGGTGATCTGCGAACGGGGCGTGCGTTCGGGGTTGGCAGCAGAGTACCTGCGCGCCGACGGCCTGGACGCACAGGCGTATCCGGGCGGGGTGCCGGCGTTGAAGGCGGGACAGGGCTGAGCCAGGGCTTACGCCCCTGTTCTAGACTGGCGCCCATGTGTGCCCTGCCCCCCGGTTTTATTTCCACGCGTGACGTGCTGGACGAGCGCCTGACCGGCCCTGAGGTGCGCCGCCTGGAACTGGCCCACGGCAACGAGGAACTCCTCTATGGTCTGGACGTGCTGGGGTTGGCGGGCCCCTTCTCCCGCGTCACCCCCTGGGAACTGGAAGACGAGCGCGGCGTCCGGCGCATCAACGCCAGCGGCTACGCGGCCATGCCCTTCGGCGAGATGCCCCCGGCCATCACCGCCTTCATGGCCGAGTTCCTGCAGAACAACCGGGCCATGGGCCTGCCGCAGCAGTCCAGCGGGCCCTGGCGCGCGGCCCTGCAGGCCAATCTGGTGCGGCTGCTGGCCCGGGAACTGCCCAGCCACGAGAGCAGCCAGGTGTTTTTCTGCTCCAGCGGCACCGAGGCCATAGAAGGCGCCCTGAAGTTCGCCAAGGCGTGGCGCCCGCGCACCAAGTTCCAGATTTCCTTTGCCAGCGGCTACCACGGCAAGACCCTGGGCAGCCTGAGCCTGACCCCCAACCCTGAATACCAGGACATTTTCCGTCCCCTGGTGCCCGGCGCCCTGACCAGCCCCTACGGTGACCTGGACGCCCTGGCAGCCCTGATCCGCCGCGTGGGCCCGGACAACGTGACCTGCGTGGTGGTGGAACCCATTCAGGGCGAGGGCGGCGTGAATATTCCCCCGCCCGGCTTTCTGCGCGGCCTGGGCGAACTGTGCCGCAAGCACGGCATCCCCGTCATTGCCGATGAGATCCAGACCGGCCTGGGCCGCACCGGGCACTGGTTCGAGTCGGCGGCGCAGGGGCTGGACCCGGACATCATCACGCTGGCCAAGCCACTGGGCGGGGGCATGACGGCGGTGGGGGCCACCATCGTCCGCGCGCCCATTTACAAGAAGATGCTGGGCGGCCTGAGCAGCAAGCGCCACAGCAACACCTTTGGCGGCGGCGCCCTGGCGATGGCGGTGGGCCTCAAGAGCCTGGAATACCTGATCGAGCACAACCTCCCAGAGCGCAGCCGCACCCTGGGCGCCCAGGGCCTTGCCCGGCTGCAGGCGGTGCAGCGCCGCTTCCCAGGCCTGCTGGAAGACGTGCGCGGTCAGGGCCTGCTGCTGGCCATGCAGTTCCGGCCAATGGTGGGCGTGCCCCTGCCCGCCGCCCTGAAGGAAATCGTCTTTGAGGCCACCGCCATTCTGGCCCTGCGCGAACTGCACGGCGCGGGCGTGATGGCCAACCTGTCCCTGAGCAGCAAGCGCACCGTGCGCCTGACCCCCGCCCTGGACATGCCCCAGGACGTCTTTGCCACCCTGCTGGACCGCGTGGAGGCGTTTGCCCAGACCCACCCCAATGCCCGCGACCTGCTGTTGAAAACCCCGCCGCAGGTCACCGCGCGCCTCGCCAGTTTCGCGGCAAGAAGCCCGAAGAAGCGCACGCCCAGCGATGGGTAAAAGGGGGGAAGGGGGGAGGAGGAAGTGGTGGGTGGGTCGTGGGCTGTTTCCACTGCCCACTCGCCACTCCCTCCTCGCCCCCTACGCCATGCCGCAGGCCCGCTGCACCAGCAGGTGCAGTTCGTCGCGGCCCAGGCGGCGCACCTCCAGGGGCAGGTCCGCCGGCAGGTCGCTGAGGCCGGGCACAATGGGCGCAAAGCGGAACTCGGGGCGGGCGATCAGGTCGCGCCGGGCGGTCAGGGCCAGGGTGAAATCCACGCGCAGTTCAAAGTGGGCGTTCAGTTCGGCACGCAGGGGCGCGGGGTCGCCGGCCAGCAGGGCCACCAGGGCGGGGTGGGGCGCAAAGCCGTCTTCGAGGTGGGCCGCCGTGCGGGCGGTGTCCAGAAACACCCCGGCCCCTGGCAGCACGTAGCCGCTGATGCGCCGCCGGCAGACGTCCGGGGCGTCGCCGCGCACGGCGGTCACATGCCGCCCGGCCCGCGCCGCGCCGCCCAGCAGGGCCCAGAAGCGGCCCAGGCTGGAATACCGCGCCAGTTCCACATGGCCCGCCGGTTTGGTGGGCAGGGGCCGCGTGGGCCGGTCCGCAAGGGGAGGGGTCACGGCCTCATGCTAGCCCGGCCGTTCGGCCTGCACACCGCACAAGGTTACGGACTGGGGGTGACGGTGTGCTGGTGAGAGCTGACGGCGGCTCTGCGCGCAGCCAGCGGCAGCCAAAGGCGTCTCGCAAAGGTTGAGAGGTCGGGAGGGGCAGAGCGAAGGACGCTCTCCTGAACGCGCAACCCGTCCACTCCTCTGCCCTCTCTCCGTGACGGTCTATGGACGCCGGCATAAGCCTGGATCAGTGATAAGGCGTCCGGTTCATCCGTTCTTCCATCACGACCGGAGGGGCTCGCAGAGCGGCGCAGCAGAGAAGGAACAACGGTGACGGAGCGGAGGGGAAGCACCGAAGCGACGCGGAGGGGCTGCAACGGATGATCCGCATGAGTGGTCGGCTCGGCCGTTGGGCGGCTGTCTAACGCACGGTGAGCGTCAGTCGGGCCAACGTGTACGTCTCCCTCTTTCAGTAGGCTGCGGGGCAGCGCCGCGTTACTGAACCTCTTCAATACCCGGCCCTGCCAGGGAGTCGTGACGGTACGTCTTCCCGGACACTGCTTCGACGGTCAGGACGTAACCGGTCTTGTCGGCATTGGGGACGATTTCCGACCGGGCAACATTCTCTGAGCCTGGCAGGGCCGTCTGGCCCAGCACGCCGTCGGCACAGCTGCTGGTTTCGGGAAGAAACGCATAGTTCTTCCCGCCGGACTCGACTTTTTTGACCTCAATGCCCACCATGCACTGACGGATGTACGCCTGCGCGGCCGTGTTGACCGCGCGGGCGCGCGCTTCACTAAGCTGTCCGGCCGCTTCACCGATGCGTTCCGGCGCGCAGGAGGCAAGCGACAGGAGCAGGACACCGGACAGCGCAGCGTAAAGAGGGTTCATGCCGTCACCATACGGCCTGAGGCGAGGCCATGACTCACCAGATGAGCGTTGTGCCGCCCACCGTCGTCCCTTACAACGACTGATGCAGACTTATGCCGGTGTCAATGAATCGGATGACACCTCAAGAAGCAGACCAGCACTGTCTGAGACACATATCCTGTCAATCTGTCTTCTCCGACGCCCTCCCAGTTATGGGCTGTGCTCTGCAGCACTGGATTTTCCGGCAAAGGAATGTGGAGCAAGCACGCAGGAGTCATCGAACTTCCTGACGAGAGGGTTTGAACTTGCCTGCCAGAAGCGTTTGGAGACTTGCTCTCTGCGCCTGCCCCACCGCTGTAGCCTGGGCGGCATGTCCAGACGGTCCTTCCAGCCTCGCCTGTCGCCCCGCGTGCGTGCGTGGCTGGTGGGCGGGGTCTTGCTGCTGGCGGGCTACGGCCTGGGCCGCGCGCAGCCATTGCTCTTTCGCCCGCCGCTGGTGCCCGGCCAGGACGCGATCACCGACGCCGCCAGCCGCGAGGCGCGGGTCACGCTGGAGAGGGTGGGCGGGCCAGTCCTGAATATTGGGCCGGCGCAGGGGCCCGCACGGTTGCTGCTGGTTTTCTACCCCGGCGGACTGGTGCGCCCCCAGGCGTACGAGTGGCTGGGCCGGGCGCTGGCCGCGCAGGGGGTCCAGACCGTGATTCCGGCCTTTCCGCTGGACCTCGCCGTGACCACGCCCAACCGGGCTGAGGCGCTCATTGAGCACTATGCCCAGGGCCGGCCGGTGGTGCTGGCTGGGCACTCGATGGGCGGCGCGATGGCCGCGCAGTACGCGGCGGGCCACGCCGGGCAGCTGGCCGGGTTGGTGCTCATGGCGGCCTACCCAGCAGGCAACGTGAGCCTGAAAGGCCAGTCCCTCCCCACCCTGTCCCTGCTGGCCGAGCACGACCGCGTGGCGTCCCCCGACGCGGTGCGCGGCGGTCTGGCCCGCCTGCCAGACGGCGCGGCCCTGACCGTGATTCCCGGCGCGGTCCACGCCTTTTTTGGGCGCTATGGCCCCCAGTCGGGCGACGGCGTGCCCACCGTCAGCCGCGCCCAGGCCGAGGGCGACGTGCTGCGGGCGATCACGGGGTTTCTGGCGGGGCTGGAGGGTGCCACCCCCGCTCAGCGGTGAACACGGCCCAGGCGTGACTCCACACGAGGTCCGCGCCTTCCGGGTGAAGCCAGATCCGCCGCCCGGGGCCAGCCAGGGCCGTCATCGCCAGCGTCAGCCGGTCAAAGGCCGCTTCGTCGGGCACGTCGTTTGGGTGCAGGATCGCGGTCAGGGGCGGCAGCCCAAAGTTCACCATCAGGATGAGCCGCAACCCCGCCGGCTCCACATTCACCTCCAGTGTGTGCTCGGCACCCTCTACCAAAGCCCGGAGCGTGGCGGCGTCCGGCAGTGGCGCGGGCTCACCGTCCAGCAGAAAGGTCCAGGGCAGGGGAAAATCAGCCAGTGCGGTGCAGAGGCCATGCTCATCCAGGGCCTCCACGGTCAGTTCCAGCAGGGCACCGTCAAAGGTGAAGGCGTCACGCAGCTCGGCCCAGTTCACGACTTCACCCGCTCTGCCCCGCTGTATACCGTCACGCGGCCTTCGCGGGCAAAGCCACACAGGGTCACCCCAAAGGCCGCCGCCGTGTCCACCGCCAGACTGGTGGCCGCGCCCACCGCCACCACCACGGCAACGCCCGCCACCACGGCCTTTTGCACGATCTCGAACCCCGCGCGGCTGCTGACCACCAGCACGTGGTCCGTCAGCGGCAGCGCGCGGCGGGCCTGTGCCCAGCCCACCACCCGGTCCACGGCGTTGTGGCGCCCCACGTCCTCGAAGGCGGCCAGGAGGGTGCCCGCCGGCGTGAACAGCCCCGCGCCGTGCAGCCCGCCCGTCTGGGCAAAGCCCGGCTGGGCGGCGCGCAGCCCCTCGGGGAAGGTGGCCAGGGCCGCCGCGCTCAGGGGCCCGGCGGTCCACCCAGGCGCGGTGGCCCGCGCCAGCAGCCGCTCAATGCTGCCGGTCCCGCACACGCCGCACGCGCTGGACGACACCGCCAGCCGCGCCGCCCCCGCCAGCCGCTCGTGCTCGGGGGTGTGCAGGTGCCAGAGGTTCGGGTTTTCGCCGTCGGGGTTCAGGGCAAAGTGATCCGGCAGCAGCCCTTCGGCCACCAGCCAGCCCAGCAGCAGTTCACGCTCAAACCCCGGGGTGCGCATCAGGACGCCCAGGGGCAGTGGGCCGCCCGGGGTATGCAGCCGCAGTTCCAGCGGCTCCTCGCAGGCCACAGCGTCCTCCTGGGGCTGCCCGGCCGGAAAGCGCCGGACCGGCAGCCGGACACTGGGGCCCCTCAGCGGTTCACCTCGGTCTGGTTGGGCACAGGCGCGGTGTCGCCCTCTGCCCCGCGCAGGGCGCGGCCCATGCCCTTGAGCAGGGCAAAGATGGCCCCCAGGGCCACCTGCACGTCGCGGTCTTTCAGCAGGGCCAGCACCTCGCCCAGGCCCAGCCCCCGCCCGGCGGCCACGTGGCGCGCGCCCTCGTTCAGCCCGGTGGTCAGCGCGTGGCCCAGCAGGCCCACCTCGCGCGGGTCCAGGGTGCCCAGGGTCTTGCCCAGTTCGGCCACGTTGCGCAGCAGCGTCGTGCCGCCCGCGCCGCCCAGCTGGTGCAGCAGCGCGGCGCTCAGGCCCTCGCCGCCGCGTACGGTCTTGCCCAGCACGTCCAGCACCCCGTGGTCGTGCAGGGCGCGCAGCAGGGTCAGGCCCTCCAGCAGGGCTTCGGTAGAATCCTCAACCTCGCCCTGCAGGCGTTCCTGGGGCGTGGGCGGGCGGGGGGCATAATCCAGCGGCTTGGCCATAAAAAACCTCGGGGAGTGGGCGAAGGGTGCCTCGACCGTCAACAGGGCCAGTCGGCTGCTTTAGTCGTCGGTGCCCAGGGCGTCGGCGCGGGCATTCAGGCTGTCGCCGCGCAGGGGCTGCGGGCCGCCGGGAAACACGTAGTCGGGCCGGGCCCACTTGCGCGTCACTTCGGTGCCGGTCTGCGGGGTGGGGTGGCCCCAGCGTGGATTGCCCCGGGGCAATGGGTTGTCGCCCACCTCGGGCAGCACCTCCAGGCGCACGCTGGTGTCCTTGTAGGCAGGCGTGTTCGTCTGGCTGTCGCCGCCACTGCCGGTCAGGCGGTTCACGGCGGCCTCGGCGTGGCGGGCGTTCATGGGCAGGTACAGTTCGTGGGCCTGCACGCGGCTGGTCACCAACGCGCGCACCCGCACCGCCCCGTGCGGGCTGACCAGCCGCACCCACTGGCCGCTCTGCAGCCCGCGCTCGGCGGCCAGTTCGGGACTGACCTCCACGAAGGTATCCGGCACCTTGCCCGCCAGCCCCGGCACCTGAAAGGTCATGTTGCCCTCGTGAAAGTGCTCCAGCAGGCGCCCGCTGTTCAGGTGCAGGTCGTACTCGGCGTTTGGCGCAGAGGCGCGGGGCTTGTAGGTGGCGGGATGCAGGCGTGCCCGCCCGTCAGGGAAATGAAAGCGCTCGGTGTACAGCAGCGGCGTGTCGGTGCCGTTCTCGGCCACCGGCCAGCACAGCGACCCGTGCCCGGCCAGCCGCTCGTAGGTCACGCCGGCATAAAAGGGCGTCAGGCGCGCAATCTCGGCCATGATGTCGGCGGGATGGGTGTAGTTCCAGTTCGCCCCCAGCCGCTGCGCCACCGCCTGATAAATCTCCCAGTCGGCCCTGGTGCCTTTCAGGGGCGGCATCACGCGGTACAGGCGCTGAATGCGGCGCTCGGTGCTGGTAAACGTCCCTTCCTTTTCCAGCGAGGCGGCGGCGGGCAGCACCACATCCGCGTAGCGGGCGGTGTTCGTGAAGTACAGGTCCTGCACCACCAGAAAGTCCAGGGCCTCAAAGCCCCGCGCGAGGTGGTTCACGTTGGCGTCCGTGAGGCTCATCTCCTCGCCGGTTATCCACAGGCCCTTGAGAGTGCCCGCCAGCGCGGCGTCGGTCAACTGTGTGTTGTCCAGGCCACGTTCGGGACGCAGGGTCACGCCCCATTCGCGCTCGTGGCGCTGCACCGTCAGGGGGTCAGTGGTTTTCTGGTAACCGCTGACCTGATCGGGCATGGCGCCCATGTCACCCGCGCCCTGCACGTTGTTGTGCCCCCGCAGCGGGTAGGCCCCGGTGCCGGTGCGCCCGTAGTTGCCGGTCAGCAGCAGCAGGTTGCTAAGGGCCGCGCTGGTGTCGCTGCCGCCGCACTGCTGCGTGACGCCCATCGCCCACAGGATGCACACCCGCTCCTCGGCGGCGATCTGGTGGGCCAGCGCTTCCAGGGTGGCGGCGCGGAGGCCGGTCTCCTGCGCGGCAAACTCTAGCGTGTAGCCGGCGAGAGACTCGCGGTATTCGTCGAGCCCACTGACGCGGGTCTCCAGAAACGCCCGGTCCTCCAGCCCGTGGTCCAGGATGAACTTGCACACGGCGCTGATCCACACGAAATCCGTGCCGGGCCTGGGGCGCAGAAACTGGTCGGCGCGTCGGGCCATCTCGTGTTCGCGCAGGTCTGCCACGATCACCCGGGTGCGGCCCAGCTTCTGGGCGCGTTTGACGCGGGTGGCCAGCACCGGGTGACTCTCGGCGGTGTTGCTGCCCACGATCAGCACCAGACTGGCCTGTTCAATGTCGTGAATGGTGCCGCTGTCGCCGCCAATGCCCACCGTCTGCGACAGCCCCTTGGTGGCGGGCGACTGGCAGTAGCGCGAGCAGTTGTCCACGTTGTTCGTGCCGATCACCTGCCGGGCGAACTTCTGCACCAGAAAGATGTCCTCGTTGGTGCTCTTGCTGCTGGCCACGAACGCCAGGGCGTCGGGGCCGTGGGCGGCGCGAAGGCCCTCCAGGCGGCTGGCGATCAGGTCCAGGGCTTCGTCCCAGCTCGCTTCCCGGAAGCCTGTGGCCTCGCGGATCAGCGGCGTGGTCAGGCGCTCTGGGCTGTTCACATAGTCCCAGCCAAACTTGCCCTTCACGCAGGTGGAAATCCCGTTGGCGGGCCCCTGTCCAGGCTCCACCTTCAGAATCTGCCGCCCCTTGGTCCACACCTCGAAGGCGCACCCCACCCCGCAGTAGGTGCACACCGTCTTTGTTTTCTGAATCAGGCGCTCGCGCCCCGCCGCCTCAATCTCGGAAATGGCGGTGATGGCCTGCAGGCCGGTGCTGGCCTCCACGCCCTTGACCACATCGACGGCGGCGTTCCACACCGGCAGGGGAATGCCAGTGAACAGGCCGGCCTCGCCCAGCATGGTGTTTTCCATCAGGGCATTGCAGGGGCAGACCGTCACGCAGTGCCCGCACGACACGCAGCTGGAGTCGTTGATGGCCCGCCCGCCGTCCCACAGCACGCGCGGCTGCTCGGCTTCCCAGTTGATGCTCAGGGTTTCTTGCACCTGTACGTTCTGGCAGGCTTCCACGCAGCGCCCGCACAGAATGCACTGGTCCGGGTCGTAGCGGTAAAAGGGGTTGGAGTCGTCCCTGGGATACCCCTTGGGCCGAAAGGGCCGGGTCTGGTGCTGCGGCGCGAGCAGCGTCAGGGTGTTGTGCACCGTGCAGTTGCCGTTGTTGTTGTCGCACACGGTGCAGTACAGGTCGTGGTTGGCCACCAGCCGGTCGTAGGCGTCGCGCTGCGCGGTGCGGGCGGCCTGGGTCTGGGTGCGCACCACCATGCCCGCCCGCACCGGCGTGCCACAGGCGCGGCCCAGCGCGCCGTCAATCTCCACGGCGCAGGTGTCGCAGGTTTGCACCGGGCCCAGCTGCGGGTGGTAACACACCTGCGCCAGTTCAATCTGCGCGCGGTTGATGACCTCCAGGAGCGGCTCGCCCTCGTGCGCGGCCCAGGCCACCCCGTCCACCTGAATGCTCACCGCCGCGCCCCGTGGCGGCCGGGCCGGCCCCACCACCGAACGGAGCTGCGCGTCGCTTGGCACGTCTCTTTGCCCCATAAAGCCCCCTTGCGAACCTTGTGGGGAGTATAGGGGGTGGGGGCGGATGGCCGATGGTCGAGGGCGGATGGCAGAAGGCAAATGGCAGATGGCAAAACCGGCTTTTGGCCATCTGCTATCTGCCATCTGCGCGCTCCCCAGGGCGCCTACAGCACCAGGACCCCGTGATGCTTGGCCTGTTCCTGGGGTTCCACATGAATGGTGACGTTGGCGTCGGGCATTTCGGCGCGCAGGGCGTCTTCCAGGCGGTCGCAGATGGCGTGGGCCCCCGACACCGTCATGTCGCCGGGCACCACCATGTGGAACTCGATAAAGGTCACGCGGCCCGCGTGGCGGGTGCGCAGGTCGTGCATTTCCAGGGCGCCCTCGCCGTGTTCGCTGAGCAGCGCGCGAATGCGGCCCTCGGTCTGCGCGTCGACCGCCGCGTCCATCAGGCCGCCCACGCTGTCGCGCACCAGATGCCAGCCGCTGTACAGGATGTTCAGGGCCACCAGCAGCGCCAGCAGCGGGTCCAGCACCGGCAGCCCCGTGAAGCGGGCCGCCAGAACACCGATCAAGACGCCCACGCTGGTCACCACGTCACTCAGCACATGCCGCCCGTCGGCCAGTAGGGCGGGGGAACGCAGCGCCCGCCCCCGGCGCAGCAGCACCGACGCCCAGAGCGCGTTCAGCACGCTGGCGCCCAGGTTCACCGCCAGCCCAGCAAACGGCGCGTCCACGGGGCGCGGATTAAACAGTACCGGCCACGCCTCGCGGGCGATGCTGACAGCCGCCAGCACAATCAGCACGCCCTCGGCCACCGCGCTGAAGTATTCGGCCTTGGTGTGGCCGTAGGGGTGCCCGGCGTCGGCGGGGCGGGCCGCCACCCGCAGGGCGATGACCGCCGCCACGGCCGCCGCCACGTTGATGATGCTTTCCAGGGCGTCGGAGTACAGCGCTACGCTGCCGGTCAGGCCATAGGCCACGAATTTCAGGCCCAGGACCACCACCGCCACCACCACGCTGCCCAGCGCGAGCCGGGTGGCCGGGGACGTCTGCGGCGGAGCACTCGGGCCAGTCACCGAAGGAGCGTAGCAGGGTTAGGTGCGGCGAAAGGCGTGCCCCCAGCGGGGACAGCGCGCCCCTCGCCATTACGCCGGAAACAGAATCGGCCCTGATACAATTCTCCGGTGACCGCGCCCGATCTTCTCTCTCAGCTCAACCCCACGCAGGCCCAGGCCGCCGACCATTTCACCGGTCCCGCCCTGGTGATTGCCGGCGCGGGCAGTGGCAAGACCCGCACCCTGATTTACCGCATTGCCCACCTGATCGGGCACTATGGCGTGAACCCCGGCGAGATTCTGGCCGTGACCTTTACCAACAAGGCCGCCGCCGAGATGCGCGAGCGGGCCAGCCACCTCGTGCCCGGCGCCGATAAGCTGTGGATGAGCACCTTTCACAGCGCGGGCGTGCGCATTCTGCGGGCGTACGGCGAGCACATCGGGTTGAGACGCGGCTTTGTCATCTACGACGACGATGACCAGCTGGACCTGCTCAAAGAAATCATGGGGTCCATTCCTGGCATTGGCCCGGAGACCTCGCCCCGGGTGGTGCGCGGCATTCTGGACCGCGCCAAGAGCAACCTGCTGACGCCGAATGACCTGGACCGCAGCGGCGAGCCGTTCATTTCCGGCATTCCGCGTGAGGCCGCCGCCGAAGCCTACCGCCGTTATGAAGCCCGCAAGAAAAGCCAGAACGCCATTGATTTTGGCGACCTGATTACGGAAACGGTGCGCCTCTTTCAGGAAGTGCCCGGGGTTCTGAACGCGGTGCAAAACCGTGCCAAGTTCATTCACATTGATGAGTATCAGGATACGAACAAGGCGCAATATGAATTGACGCGCCTGCTGGCCTCCAGAGATCGCAATTTGTTGGTCGTGGGAGACCCCGATCAGTCGATCTATAAATTCCGTGGCGCGGACATTCAAAACATTCTCGATTTTCAAAAAGATTACCCGGATGCCAAAGTGTATCTGCTGGAGCACAATTACCGTTCCAGTGCCCGCGTCCTGACCATTGCCAACAAACTCATTGAAAACAACGCCGAGCGCCTGGACAAGACGCTGAAGCCAATCAAAGAGGACGGCCACCCCGTCGTCTTTCACCGCGCCACCGATCACCGCGCCGAAGGCGACTTTGTGGCCGAGTGGGTCACGCGGCTGCACAACCTGGAAGGCCGCAAGTTCACCGAGATGGCGATTCTGTACCGCACGAACGCCCAGTCGCGCGTGATTGAAGAGTCGCTGCGCCGGGTGCAGATTCCGGCCAAGATCGTCGGCGGTGTGGGCTTCTATGACCGCCGCGAGATCAAGGACATCCTGGCCTACGCCCGGCTGGCGATTAACCCCAGCGACGACGTGGCCCTGCGCCGGATCATCGGGCGCCCCCGGCGCGGCATTGGCGACACCGCGCTGGAAAAGCTGCTGGACTGGGCCCGGGTGAACGGCACCAGCCTGCTCACCGCCTGCGCCCGCGCCGAGGAAGACCGCATTCTGGACCGGGGCGCGAACAAGCCGGTGGAATTTGCCCGCCTGATGGAGGCGATGGGCGACGCCGCCGACAACTACGAGCCCGCGCAGTTTCTGCGGTACGTGATCGAAACGAGCGGTTATCTGGACCTGCTGCGCCAGGAGGGCCCCGAGGGCGCCGTGCGCATGGAGAACCTGGACGAACTGATCAACGCCGCGCAGGAGTGGTCACAAGAGCACGAGGGCACCATCGCCGATTTTCTAGACGACGCCGCGCTGCTCTCCAGCGTGGATGACATGCGCACCAAGGCCGAGAACAAGGGCGCCCCCGAGGACGCCGTGACCCTGATGACCATGCACAACGCCAAGGGCCTGGAATTTCCCGTGGTGTTTATCGTGGGGGCCGAGGAAGGGCTGCTGCCCAGCCGGGGCGCGCTGGTGGAGGCGGGCGGCATTGAAGAGGAGCGGCGTCTGTTTTACGTGGGTATTACCCGCGCCATGGAGCGCCTGTTCCTGACCGCCGCGCAAAACCGCATGCAATTTGGCAAGACGAACGCCGCCGAGGACAGCCGGTTTCTGGAGGAGATCGAGGGGCACTTTGACACCATTGACCCCTACGGTCAGGTGATTGAGTACCGTGCCAAAACGTGGAAGACCTACCGGCCCACCGTGCCTGCCGCTGTGAAGAACACCAGTCCGCTGACCAATGAGATGGCGTACCGGGGTGGGGAGAAGGTCCGGCACCCGAAGTTTGGGGAGGGGCAGGTGCTGGCGGTGGCGGGGGTGGGGGACCGGCAGGAGGTGACTGTTCACTTCCCGAGTGCGGGAACGAAGAAGCTGCTGGTGAAGTTTGCGAATTTGACGGCGGTTTGAAGGGGTATTTCGGTTTCGTTGCGGGGTTGCCCCACCCCCCAGCCCCCTACCCCAGAGGGGCAGGGGGAGCAGGCGTTGGCACTGGGCAAGAGTTTCTACTGGTGTTGGCGGGTTCGTTCCGTTCGATAACGTGTCCGGCTTCGACGCCATCCTCCGCCTTCGCGCAATGGCCCGCGCCCTTCGGGCACGACGGCCTCGCCTGGACCTGGGCGGTAGGGGGGCAAGAAGGCTTGGTGCGAGCAAGAAGGTTCTACTTTGAAGGGCAAAAGCAGCTCTGGCTCCTGGTGCTGTTCAAAGTAGAACCTCGTGCCCTAAGCGTCCCCACCCTTCACCCCTGCGGGGCGAGCAACGGAAGCCGTCGTGCGCGCAGCGCGCGGGCGTACGGCGATGGGCGGAGGCGGACCACGGTGTACAACGCGGGGCGAAGCCGGGCCGCCCCAAATCGTTAGTCAACGTTTGCCAGCGCAGCGCCGCTCCCCCCTGCCCCTCCGGGGTAGGGGGGCTGGGGGGGTGGGGCGAAGCCAGCAACCGAAATCGCCCAACACCCCACAAACCAAGCCCCCTACCCCTCCCGATTCACAAAATGCCGCACCACCCCCACCGGCACATCCAAAAGTTCCCTCACCACCAGCGGATACACCGCCACCTCCGCCAGCGCCCCAAACGCCACCCACTGACAGCTCACCTCGGCATGGTCCAGCGTGGCAAACACCCCATCCGGAACATCAGCCGGCGCCTCCATGTGATAGTAAAACCCCAGCTCGTGCTGCCGCCTTTCCGGCGGCCCGAAAAAGTTCTCCACCACCCCCACCAATCGCAGCGGCCCCGGCGCCACCCCCACCTCCTCCTGCCACTCGCGCCGCGCGGCACTCAGGGTGTCCTCGTTCACGGCCACCGCGCCGCCGGGCAGAAAGTGAAAGCCAGCGCCAAATTCGCCTGGGCCGGTGTTGGTGAGCAGGTGCCCGTCCCGGGTGCAGACAATACCCACGCGAACGCTGAACTTCAGGCCCCCCAGGGGCAGGCGAAGATCGGTCATGGGGGCAGTGTGGAGCTCACAGCTGGCTCCGCGCGTCTGTCATTCGGCGGAGGGCCCCTCCAGTTCGGCACGCACGCTGGGATCAGGGTCCCCGGCCAGGGCCGTGCGCAGGGTAGGGGAGAGGTCGGCCCGGCCTGCCAGAGCAAGGCGCACGCCGTCGTCTGGATCGTTGCGCAGGGCCTCCTGGGCAGGGGCGGGCAGCGCCGGGTGACGCGCGGCGGCCCGGCGCACCCCGGCGTTGGGGTCGCTCGCCAGGGCGGCCAGGGTCTCCGGGGGCGTGGTGGGTGCGTAGGCCACGGCCCGGCGCACCTCGGCGTGAGGGTCGGCGGCCAGGGTGGTCAGACGCGCCGGGCCCAGGTCGGGGCGCACGGCCAGCACGGTGCGCACATTGGCGTCTGTGTCGTGCAGCAGGGCGTCCAGCACCGTGCCCGAGAGCCCCTCGGCGCTGGCCACATGCAGGCGGATGTCCGCTTCGGGGGCGCGGGCCAGGGCCAGCACCGCCTCGTCGGGAAGGTCATGGCGCTCCAGCACCGCGCGGCGTACGGCTTCGGCTTCATCGGCGGCCAGGCGCACCAGAGTTCCGGCGGGGGTGTCGGGGCGGCGGGCCAGGGCGGCGCGCACGTCGGGGTCAGCGTCCTGCTCGGCGCGGGTCAGCCATTCGGGCGGCACGGTCCAGGCCTGCAGCGTGGCGGCGCGCACCGCCGGGTCGTCGCTGCCCGCCAGCCACGCGCGCACGTTGCGCGGCAGGTCTATACGGCGGGCCAGGGTGGCCAGCACGTCGGGGTCGCCGTCGGCGGCCAGGGTGATCAGGCAGTCCAGCGGCAGGTCCAGGCGCCGGGCCACAGCGGCGCGCACCATGCCGTGTGCGTCGGTCACCAGAGTGCGCAGCACGTCGCCGGGCAGGTCCGGGCGACCCGCCACGGCCTTGCGCACGTCGTAGTCGTCGTCGGCCGCCAGCTGGCGCACCAGGGGTTCAGGCAGAACCTCGCGCCGGGCCACCGCCTCGCGGATCTGCCAGCCTGCGTCCTGCGCCAGGGCCGCCACCCGTTCGGGATTCAGGTCGGCGCGGGCCGCCAGAGCGGTGCGCACCGCGTAGTCCTCGTGGCGCAGCGCGGCGTCCACCACCCAGGCCGGGGCCTGCGGCGTGTTCAGCAGCGCCACCACGCCGTCGGCCGGAAAGTTGCCCAGCAGGCCTGGGCGGGCCAGACGCATCAGGGGCAGCCCCGGGTTGGCCAGCACGTCGGCCGGGTAGGCGGCGGCTAGGGTGCCCAGCACCTCCGGGGGGGTGTTGGGGTGCCGGGCCACCAGGGCGCGCACCCGGCTGTCCGGGTGGGCCGAGAGGCCACCCAGGGTTTCAGCGCTGGCACGCGGGGCGGCGGCGGCCTCCAGCGCGCCCTCGACCCCCAGAATGGTGAGGGTGCGCGGGTCCAGTTCGGTGGTCATGGGCCCGATGATGCCACGTTGCCCTGCGCCTGACCCACCGCCCGGTCAATCAGGGCGCGCGCAATGCTGAAGGGCCCCGGTAACCCCGGCAGGCGGTCCACCGGAAACCAGCGTGCGTCCTCAATCTCGCTGGGCTGCGGCACCACGTCGCCGCCTGTGTATTCGGCTTCAAAGCCCATCATCAGCGAGTGCGGAAAGGGCCAGGGCTGGCTGCCCACGTAGCGCAGGTGCTCAATGCGCACGCCGACTTCTTCCAGCACTTCGCGGTGCGCGGCGGCTTCCAGGGTTTCCGAGGGTTCCACAAAGCCCGCCAGCGCCGAGTACACACCGGGGGCAAAGTGGGGGCCGCGCGCCAGGAGCAGTTCCGTCTGTGGGCCCTGGCCGCGCCGGATCAGCACCATCACCACGGGCGCCACGCGCGGGTAGACCGTGAGGCCGCACGCCGGGCAGGTGCGGGCGCGTTCGTGGCCGGCTTCGGTCAGAGGGGCCCCGCAGCGCCCACAGAAGCGGTGGGTGCGGGCGAAGTCCAGCAGTTGCGCTGCGTACCCGGCCAGCCCCATCTGCACTTCGGGCAGGCGGGTCAGGCCCGCGCGCAGGGGCAGGGCCTCGAAGCCGGTGGGCAGGTCGCCAGCCAGCCCGGCCGCAAAGAAGGGCTGGCCGTGCAGCGTGCCCAGCGGCGTCACGTCTTCCACGGCAAAGGGGAGGGCGCCCTGCGGCAGCGTGCCGTTTTCTCCCAGCAGCAGGCGGGGCCCGTCAAAGAGAACCCACGCCGCGTCCTCGCCGGGCACCAGCGTCAGGCTGGGCTGGAAGCCTTCGGGGCGGCTGGTGGCCTTCACCCGTGTTCTTCCAGGCGCAGCACCTCGCCGAAGGGAAAGCCCTCGTCTTCCAGGCCGCCGGGCGGCACCACCCACAGCGTGGGCGTGCGGGGGGCCTGCTCGGGAAAGTCGCCGTAGCCGTCGGTGAGGTACACCAGCACGTCCGGCTCGTGCTCGTCCAGCAGGCGGAAGATGGGCCGGAAATCGGTCCCGCCGCCGCCCTGGGGGGCCGGAATGGGGCCGCCGGGGCTCAGGTCGTGCGGTCCGTAGGCCTCGGTATCGGCGTAATAGAGGGTGGCCTTCACATGCGGATAGGCCCCCAGCACCCCCTGGACCTCGCCCACCAGGGCCCGCACCGCGTCGTCGTCCACGCTGCCCGAGGTGTCCACGGCGATCAGGGCGCGCAGTGACTCGTCGTCCAGCGCCTCCAGGTACAGGCCCCGCCCCACAAAGCGGCGGTCAAAGCCGCCGAAATCCACTGGCGTGCGCGCCAGAAAGCGCCACAGGTGCGCGCGCCAGTCCAGCCGCGCCGGGGCCAGGCGCATCAGTTCGCGGTGCATGCCCAGGGGGTCGTCGCCCTTGCCGCCGCTCATGGCGTCCACGCTGCGGGCCTGGGCCAGCGCCTGCTGCCACTGCCGCGCCACGCTCTGGCCGGGCTTGCCCTGCTTGGGGGGCGCGTCGCCGGGCGGTGCGTCCAGCAGGTCGTCGCCGTCCTCGTCGCCGTCGCCTTCGGCTTCGCCCTCCAGCGCGGTGTAGACCTCTTCCACGCTTAAGCGCTCCAGGTGCTCGTCGCGCCGGGACTGCGGAGGCGTGGGCAGCCCGGCCGCCGCCACCATGCCGTTCACAATCAGGTCGGCCGACTTGTTCCAGCGCTTCTTCTCGCGCGGCCCACGCCGCTCCACATGCGACAGCGCCGCGTGCAGGACCTCGTGCAGCAGCAGGCCGTCTAGCACGTCAGGGGGTAGGCTGGCGGCCACCTCGGGGTTCACGTACACGCGCTCGCCGTCGGTGCCCGCTGCTGCTACCTCGCGCGAGGGCACGAATTCCGCGTGCAGCAGCAGCGTGGCAAAGAACGCCGACTTGCCCCGCAGCCGCAGGCGCGAGCCGGAAATCAGGCGCTGGAAGTCGGGGGTCATGCGGTCCTCGCCTCACCGCCAGCAGGCACTCGGGTGAAGAGGGCGCTCAGCAGCGGCAGGCTCAGGAGGTAGCCCACCATGAGCAGTTGCTGGCGCAAAAGCCCCTGGTGGTGTGGCGGCACCGCCAGCTCCTGGGCGCTGTAGACGGCCCCACCGAAACTGGCCAGTTGGACAGCCGCCGGCTTGGGAAGCGCGGCCAGCTCCTGGTAAAACGCCTTGGACACCACCTTTTCCTCCTCTGCGCTGGCGAGCAGCGCGTAGTGGTAGCCCCCTTCCTGTTCATAGCCCACCTGGGTCACCACCTGCGTCTGTAGTGGTGGGCCCAGCAACAGGGAGACCGCTTCGTAGATCGTGGGCGCCGAGATGAGCAGCAAAATCGGCAAACCGGCCCCCACCACCATGGCCATGGCGGGCGCAAAGCTGGCGGTGCCCGTCAGTGCGCCAGCGATGGCTGGGAAAATAAGAAAGGTGGTGAGCGAAGCCAACGCCGCGAGTGGAAGCACATGGCTGTCCATGTCTGGCACGCTCAAACGATCCGACAGGACCAGCAGCACGCCAATAGAGATCAGGTGGAAGACCAGCAAGGTGGCATACAGCCCAGTCTTACGAAAAGCCCGCTCCTGCGGCTCGGTCAGGGCAGCCAGAAGAGGAAGCCCGATCAACCAGACAAAGACGAGCAGGGTCAGCGCGCCCGCCAACAGGGCCGTCACCTGTTCCCCCTGGTCATCTGCCCTGTCCTCGCGGCCACTGGTCTCACCCTTCCGTCAGCGCCAGGGTGCCCTGCACCAGCGCGGCGAGGCGCTCGTCGCGGCCGATCAGGGCGGCCAGTTCGCCCAGCTGACCAATGGCCTGGAACTTGCTCACCAGGGTGGCCACGTACAGCTGCAGCCATTCGGGGCCCGCGCTGTCGGCCAGCCAGGTAAAGGCGTGGTAGGCCTGATCGGCGTCTGCCGCGCGGGCCGCGAGGCCCACCACGGCGGCGTAGCGCACGCTGGGTTCGTCGGGCAGGCGCAGGCCAGTGCCGCGTCCTTCCAACACAATCCCCAGGTCCGGCAGCTGCTCGTACAGGCGCACAAAGGCGCTGAATTCGGCGCCTGCTGCCTCGCCAATGGCCGGGGCGGTGTCCAGCCCGGCGCGGTGCAGGCGCGAGGCCATTTCCCAGGCGCGCGGGCTGGGCCACGCGGGCTGCTGGGGATCCAGGCGGTGCAGCAGTTCCGGGCGGAAGGTCAGGAAGGCGATGACGTGTTCATGCAGGCCCCGGCCCAGGGCGTAGCCACGCCACGACTCAAAGTCCGGGCGCACGGTGAGGTGCAGGAAGCGGTTGGCGAGCGGCGCGGGCATGTCGAACACGCTGGCGCGGTCCTCCTTGCGGTTGCCGGCCGCCCACACGAACCAGCCGCCCGGCAGCTCGTAGCTGCCCACCCGGCGGTCCAGGATGAGCTGCTGCGCCATCCCCTGCATGGTGGGCGGCGCCATGTTCACCTCGTCCAGAAACAGAATTCCGGCGCCGTGGCGGGGCAGAAATTCCGGCGGATACCAGCGGCTGACCCCACTGCCGGCGCCGTCGGCTTCGGGGACCGGTAGGCCGCGCAGGTCGGTGGGGGCCAGCTGCGAGAGGCGCACGTCCACGAACCCCAGGCCGTGCCGCTCGGCCACCTGCGCCACCACGCTGCTTTTGCCCACGCCGGGCGGGCCCCAGATCATGGTGGACAGTTTCAGGTCGCCGGTTACCAGGGCGCTGAGGTACGTTTGCAGTTCGGCGGCGGTCAGGCTCACGCCCCGCAGGGTAGCGCACGGGCCACGTGCAGGCGCCCGCAGACCGGTGAAGGCTGCGGGCGCGGGCGAGAATGCGGAGGTTACAGGGGGAGCACGCAGCTGGCGCTGGTCTGCGCGCTGCCCATGCGCTGGGTGCCTTCAATGGTCAGTTGCGGGGGCTGGGCGTAGGTGCCGAACTGGGCCTTGAAATCCATCTCGTAGGCAGGATTGGCCGAGGAGCTGTCGCTGAGCAGCCAGATCAGCATATGGGTGGGCCCCACATTCACCTGATGCGTAAAGATGCGGATGGTCGAGGCAGAGGGCGTGTGCGTGTACTTGAGGGTGGGGGTATCGAAGTCGTAGCTGCCGTTGGCGCGGATGGTCACGGTGCAGGCGGCGTTGGCCAGCGTTTTCCCACTGTAGGTGCCGGCCAGGCAGGCGCTGGCCGCCGGGTCGGAACTGTTCATTACCTGCGGGCAGGCGGCCAGGCGCGTGGTGATGGCCGAGCCGGGGCCAGGATTCGGCGTCGGGTTAGGCGTGGGGTTGGGGGTCGGGCCGGGCGTGGGGGCCGGGGCGCCGCCTCCGCCCGTGCAGGCAGCGAGGAGCAGGGGGAGCAGGGCGGCAGTGGTCAGCAGGGTCTGGCGCATATCAGGTTCTCCTTACAGGGGAAAAATGGGCATAGAAAACCGTCGCCGCCAGGGGAGGCGGACGGCGACGGAGGAAGGAATTAAGGCCGGGCTACTTGTCTTCGCAGGCGGGTGAGCGACAGGTCCAGTTCCCATCGGTGTGAAAGGAAGTGGCTGACACAGATGGTTCCAACGCCGAGGCAGCGGCGGCCAGTACCAGGAGCCTGGCCAGAAGTGTGCGGATCTTTTGCATAGGGTCCTCCGAGGTCAGAGTGGATAGATGCGTGAACCATCCTACGGGTCATCTAACACAAAAGAATCTGTAGACTTTTCCAATGGAGCGCGTTAAAATTGTCGATCCCGAAGCAATTCAGGTCCTCATGGACATTGCCAAGATTCGACTGCTGGCTCCGTTTATGGTGGAAGCGCGGACCGTGGCGCAGGTGGCTGAAGTAACAGGGTATTCCCACAACGCTCTGGGCTACTGGGTCAAGCGTTTCGTTCGCTTGGGTCTTCTGAAAGAAGTGGGCGAGCACCGCCCAGCCCGCTACCAGGCCGCCGCGCCGGAATTTCTGATTGATCCGTCCAGGGTGATGCCGCTGGACGACATGCTCGACGCGCTTTACCGCCCAGCCTGGAACCGGCTGCTGCAAGGCTATACGCGGGAACACCGCCGGGTTTCGGAGGATTGGTACGTCCTGCTGAAATCAAGCCCAGACGGTCTTGTGACGCGGCAGGAAGTTGCCGCCTGGCAGCTAGACGAGCCGCAAGCGCCGCCGCCAGTTCTTCCCCTCAACGATTGGGGCGTGATCCAGCTGTCCAGGGAAAAAGCGCGGGAACTGACGGCCCGGCTCTCAGCCCTGATGGGCGAGTATTTCGAAGAAGGCGCGGAGACCCCTCAGGACGATCTGTATGTCTTTCATCTGGGTCTCGCCAGAGATGTGCCCCACGAGTAGGCCAGCGCGTTCCGGCATGATAGCAGCAGCCTGAATCCGTTATACTTTGCACCGAGTCCAAGATTTTTTCTGCTGCCCCACCCTCTGCCTGAAGGAGTTCTCTCTTGCTGCCCCTCATTCATCAGATTCTGTTCTTCGTCTTTGCCCTGATTGCCGGTGGGTTCGGCCTGTGGGGCTTTTACCGGCTCTACCGGCGCGTGGCGCGGGGTGCTGCCGCCAGCGAGGCCCGCTTCGACCATCCCCTGCAGCGTCTGCTGTACGCCATCCGCGCCAGCCTGACCCAGGAGCGCACCTTCCGCCGCCGCACCTGGGTGAGCGTGCTGCACAGTTTTATTTTCTACGGCTTTGTGTACTACCTGCTGGTGAACGTGGTGGACGGCCTGGAAGGCTACATCCCCTTTCACATTTACAGCAAGGACAGTCCGCTGCTGGCCGGGTACAACCTGCTGGCCGACATCCTGAGTTTCCTGGTGCTCGTTGGCGTGATCAGTCTGGTGATTCGCCGCCTGTTCCTGCCCAGTAAGCGCGACTTCCGCTTCACCGAAAAAACGCTGCTGCACCCGCTGCTGCGCGCCAACTACATTCTGCGCGACTCGCTGATCGTGTCGGGCTTTATTACCTTCCACGTGGGCAGCCGCGTGCTGGGCAACGCCGCCAAGATGGTCGAGGAATCGCGGGTGCTGGGCGGCTACGATTCGTTCCAGCCGCTGTCCTCGGCGCTGGGGCGCGTGCTGTTTGGCGGGGCCAGCGAGCAGGCCATTGAGGGCTGGCGCATTGCCGGGTACTGGGGCGCGCTGGGTTCCATTCTGGCGTTCCTGGCGTACTTCCCGTTCAGTAAGCACATCCACATCTTCATGGCGCCTCTGAACTACGCCCTTAAGCGCCCCGTAGGCAGCGGCGTGCTGCCGCCCATGAAGGGACTGGCCGAGGCGATGGAAGCCGAGGAACCCAAGCTGGGCGTCGAAAAGCTCGAAGACCTGGAATGGCCTCGTCTGCTGGACGCCTACGCCTGCATTCAGTGCAACCGCTGCCAAGACGTGTGCCCGGCCAACGCCACCGGCAAGGCGCTGAGCCCAGCCGCGCTGGAAATCAACAAGCGCATGGAACTGAACGTGATCGCGGCGCACCCCAGCCCCTTCACGCTGAAGCCCGCACCCTTTGAAGCCGGGGCCAGCACCGCCCACCCGCTGCTGGAATACGCCATTAACGAGGAATCGGTCTGGGCCTGCACCACCTGTGGCGCCTGCATGCAGGTGTGCCCGGTGCAGGACGAGCAGATGCTGGACATCGTGGATATCCGCCGGCATCAGGTGATGGTGGCCGGGGAGTTCCCGCCCCAGCTGCAGACCGCCTTCCGGGGCATGGAGCGCGCCAGCAACCCCTGGGGCATCTCGCGCGACAAGCGCATGGAGTGGGCCGAGGGCCTGAAAGTTCCCACCATCGACGAGAACCCCGAGCCGGACGTCATCTACTGGGTGGGGTGCGCCGCCAGCTACGATCCCGGCGCGCAGAAAGTGGCCCGCGCCTTTGTGCAGCTGCTGGACAAGGCCGGTGTGAACTACGCGGTGCTGGGCAAGAAGGAAGCCTGCACAGGCGACAGCGCCCGCCGCGCCGGCAACGAATTCCTGTACCAGCAGTTGGCCGAAGAGAACGTGGCCACCCTGAACCAGGTGGCGCCGAAGCTGATCGTGGCGACCTGCCCGCACTGCATGAACGCCATCGGCCACGAGTACCGGCAGCTGGGGGGCGATTACCGCACCATTCACCACACCGAGTACCTGGAAACGCTGGTGGCGGCGGGCAAGCTGCCTATGGAGCAATTGGCCCAGAACGTCACCTACCATGACCCCTGCTACCTGGGCCGCCACAACGGCGTGTACGACGCCCCCCGCACCCTGATCACCAAGATGGCGGGCGAGGTGCTGGAACTGGAGCGCAGCCGCGAGAATTCGTTCTGCTGCGGGGCCGGCGGCGCGCAGTTCTGGAAGGAAGAGGAAGAGGGCCGCGAGCGCGTGTCCGACAACCGCTTCCGCGAGATTCAGGCCCGACTGGACAGTGCCAAGGTGGCCAGCGACGAATTCGAGCAGACCGGCAAGGTGGTCGCGGTGGGCTGCCCCTTCTGCAAGGCGATGATGAACTCCACGCCCGAAAAGCAGAAGCGCGACGACATCGTGGTCAAGGACGTGGCCGAGCTGATGCTGGAAAGCGTGCAGCGCGCCAGCGGCGAGTTCGTGTCCCCCGCCGTGGTCAGCGACCCGGCCGAGGTGCAGGCCGACGCCGCCATGACCCCGAACGCTGCCCTGCCGATGGAGCGCACGGGCGAAGCGCCCGGCACCGGTGCCCCGGAGGCCGTGGTGGGCGAAACCAGCGCCGACACCCTGAACGCCCAGCCCGGCAGCCCGGTGCAGAACCCGGACACCCAGCCCGAGCCGCAGGCTGCTGCGCCCACCCCTGCCGCCCGCAAGGCCTGGGCCCCAAAGGCGAAAGCCGACGATGTGGCGCCCGCCCCAGCCGCCCCGGCCCCAAACGCCTATGTTGCAGGAGCGCCGGCCCGCAAAGCCTGGGCCCCGAAAGCCAAGGCCGATGACGTGAGTCCAGCCCCAGTGGCAGCCTCTGAACCGGCCGAGCCTTCGGCCCCCGCGCGCAAGGCCTGGAAGCCCAAAGCGGCCGACGATGTGAACGCCGCGCCGGTGGCCCCGGCGCCTGCTGCGGCCGAACCTGCGACCCCCGCCGCCGAGGCCCCGGCCCGCAAAGCCTGGACGCCGAAGGCGAAGGCCGACGCCGCGCCCACACCAGCAGCGGCTGAGCCGACCCCGGCGGCCCAAAGCGCAGCGCCTGTCGCCAGCGACGCCGCCCCGGCCACGGGCGAGCGCAAGAAGTGGGCCCCGAAGGGTGGTGCGGCCCCCAGCACCCCCGCCGACCCGGCCGCTCCAGAGGCGCAAGCCGCGCCCGTCCCCAGTGCCCCGGCCGAAGCGGCCCCCGGCCCCGAACGCAAGAAGTGGGCCCCCAAGAGTGCCGCTGCGGCCCCTGCACCCGAAGCCCCTGCCCCGGCCGCCGAGGCCACCGAAGCCAGCGTGGCCCCCCAGCCTACCGCTGCTCCCCAGACTGACCCGGGCGACACTACCGCCACCGGCCGCAAGAAATGGACACCCAAAAAGGGGAGCTGAAGGCTGTTCCCCGCTGAACTTTCACCGCGCCGCCTGTCCGTATGACGGGCGGCGCCTCTTCATCGTGAGGCTGCTCACGGTAAGATCAGCGAATGACCATCGCCCTTGTCACGGACTCCACAAGTGACCTCAGCGCGCAGCTGTGCTCGGATCTCGGCCTTGTCAGCGTGCCGCTGTACGTGCTGTTCGACGGCAAAATGCACAAAGACGGCATCGAGATTACGCCTTCTGAGCTGTTCACCGGCCTGAAAGCGGGCAAAAAGACCCCCAGCACCAGCCAGCCCAGCCCGGCGGAGTTCGCCGCCGTGTACACCGAGGCCCTGCAGCGTGCCGACCACGTCCTCAGCGTGCATATCAGCGGGCAGATGTCCGGCACCGTGGGCAGCGCCCGGCTGGCCGCGCAGGAATTTGGCGACAAGGTGACGGTGGTGGACAGCAAGTCGGTCAGCATGGGTCTGGGCATGCGCGTGCTGCGTGCCCTGGACATGGTGCAGGCCGGGCGCAGCGTCGCCGAGATCGTGACCGAACTGGAGCGGGTCTCGCAGGTGGCAGATATCCGTTTTACCGTGGACACGCTGGATTTCCTGCGCATCAACGGGCGCATTGGCGGCGCGCAGGCGCTGCTGGGCAGCCTGCTGAACATCAAGCCCATCCTGACCGTGAAAAATGGCCGCGTGGAATCCGCCGGGCGTGTGCGCGGCCACAAAAAGGCCATGCAGGACCTCGTGGACCACGTGCGCAAGTACGCCGCGCAGCACGGCGGCGCGCGGGTGGCCTTCATGGCAACCCCCGGCGGCGAGGCGTACCTGAAAGAGGTCCGCGCGGGCCTGCAGGGGCTGCAACTCGACGACCTGGGCGACCATCCCATCGGCGCTGTGGTGGCCACGCACGCGGGCCCCGGCACCATTGGCGTGACCCTGGAACCCCTGCACGCTTAAGGGCGCATGGTCAAGCGCAGGCAGGGGGCGGCACGTGCCGCCTCGCAGGAAAGAAGCAGAGGCCCGGCCCACGTTCAACACGAAGGGCCGGGCTGAGATGAAGAGCACCAACCCCTGGGCCGCGCCGCTGCTGGCCCTGCTGCTGCTGGCCCTGCTGCTGCTGGCCCTGCTGCTGCTGGGGTGCCGCCCGCCGCCCCCGGAAGGGCAGGTGCGCCTGGAACGGGCGCCGGCCCCCACCACCGTGCAGGTGGACCGTCAGGCTGTGGCCCGCGACCCGGACGGCTGCCTGGCCCACGCGCCCCCGGTGCCCAAGGTCCCGCCGCCCCCGCACCACCTGAGCGGGCGACTGGGGCTGTGGGTGGCCGAGGTGGACCCCCAGACCCTGCTGCCCCTGCGGGCAGTGGGCACCAACCCCGACAGCGTGTTTCCGCTGGCCAGCACCTACAAACAGGCGGTGCTGTGGGCCACGCTGCGCGCGGTGGACCGGGGCGAGCTGCCGCCCACGGAGCGCTTTGCCGTCACGCGCGACAACCAGTCGCTGGGCGCCTACCCCTACGACGGCTCGAACGTGCGCACCCTGACCGAGCGCATGATTCGCAACAGCGACAACACCGCCACCGACATCCTGCACCGCCGGGTGGGGCTGCAGGCCGTTCAGGACACGGCCGACGAACTGGGCCTGTGTGCCACCCGCCTGATTCTGCCCACCCGCGACTGGTGGGTGGCGCAGGCGGGGCTGTCGGCCACCTACAGCGGTACCCGGCGCTGGGCCGGGGCGCGCGGCGAGGATCGGCTGCGGCTGGCGACCCTGATTGACCGCGACGCCCGCGTGTACCGCGCCGACTACTTGCAGCGGCGCCTGGACGATTATTTCGACCACCGCCACCGTCCCGAAGACGACCTGAAGGCCCTGAACATCAGCACGCCCTACGAGTTCGGCACGCTGGTGGCGCACGCCTTCCTGCGCTCCGGGCTGGGCCCCCGCACCCAGGCGTGGCAGCGCGAGGTCATGGCGATGGGCTACGGGCGCTCTGGCCTGAAACTCACCCATCAGGGCCGGGTGGCCTACGCGGCGGGCAAGGGCGGCAACGGCTGGCGCCTGCTGACCTACAGCGGCTACGTACGCACCAAGGCCGGGCAGCATCTGGTGTACGTGTTCATGCAGCACGGCGCCGATCAGACGTACACCATGCCAAACACCCGCCGCGCCTTTGCCTGGATTAACGCCGGGATAGACGCGGTGCTGCGGCAGCCAGCGGCCGGCGAGTCGCGCGCTGGCAAGCGGTAAACGCGGCGTTGTGCCGAGGCTGGTGGCAAGGGGCTGATTCTCCTTACCTCTGCTGTCAGTTGTGGACTGGTCTCTGTGCACGGCGCGAACAAACCAAGAGCGGCGTGGAGGTAGGCTGAGTGCCTCCGCGCCGCTCCCGCTTGATCGGTGCTGTCAGGTGCCCTGAGCTTCTTCGTCGGCGCGGGCCAGTTCGGCGGCCACGGCGGCGTCCAGCTGGCCCCGGGCTTCTTCATAGGGCAGGTTCAAAGTCGCGCCGGCGGCCGGGACATGGCCGCCGCCACCCAGGGCCACGGCGATGTTCTGGGCGCTCAGGCCCCCGCGCGAGCGCAACGATACCTTGATGCGCTCGCCGTAGTCCTTGATCATCACAGCCAGTTCGGCGCCCTCGGCGTTGCGCAGGGTGCCCACGTAGTTTTCCACGTCGTCCCAGGCGGCCCCAGCGCGCGTCAGCATTTCCTCGGTCACGCGGGCCAGCACCACCCGGCCGCCGTGCAGGAATTCCAGAGTGCCCAGCACCTCGCGCAGCAACGTGTAGTAGGTGCGCGGGTTGCGCCCCAGCTGGTCGCTCAGCCAGCCCAGGCGGGCGCCAGCCGCTCGCAGCCGCGCGGCGCACTCGAAGGTTTCCGGGGTCACGCTGTCAAAGCGGAAGCTGCCGGTGTCCGTGACCAGCCCCAGCATCAGCGGTGTGGCCACTTCGGGGGTCAGGGGGGCATTCATGGCGCCCAGCAGGTCGGCCACCATCATGGCGGCGGCGGGAATGGCCGGCTCCACCACGCCTGCCGTGGCCCGGCGGGCATTGGTGCCGTGGTGGTCCACGTTCACCACTGGCCCCGTGAACACGCTCAGGTCGGCGCCGGCCACCCGGGCCGGGTCGTTGTTGTCCACATCCAGCACGGCGGCCAGGGTGCCAGCAGGCCACTCGGTCAGGGGCTCCGCCAGTTCGCCGGGCCCGGGTAAAAAGGCCAGGTAGCGCGGCACGGTCATGGGGGCCAGCACCTCGCGTCCCAGTGCTCGCAGTGCCCGGGTCAGGCCCAGCACACTGCCCAGGGCGTCACCGTCAGGGTTTTCGTGTGACAGCACCACAATGGGCCCCGGGTGCGCGAGGAGCACGCGGGCCACGGCCTGTAACTGGTCTTGATAGGAAAGGCCACTCATTGCCTTCACTATAGGCAGTTGCGCCCCGCTGCCCCGCTTCCCGCCGCCTGCGGAAGACGGAGGATGCCCTCTTCAGGCCCGCTGCGGCGGGGCCTCGCTGGGCCAGGGCTCATCTGGGGTGGCGCCGCCCAGCCGCCTCGGTCGCTGCTCTGGGCCGAAATGTGAGGGGTCTGTGACAAGCGCGCCGTATGCTGAACACCGTGCTCTCCCGCCTGAATCTCGCCGCCCTGACCGATGAGGAACTGCAGGCCCTGGTCGGCCAGGAGCAGGCGGTGGCCCTGCTGCCCGAGATCAGCGCCGCGCGGCTGGTCGAGCGGGCGGTGCCGGGCCCCGGCGTGAGTGCCCTGCTGACCGCCGAGCCCCTCCCCGAGCGCCCCTGGGGCGCCAGCCCGGAGGAATCGCGCGCCCTGGCCGCCCTGCACGCCGACTTTCTGGCGGCGCAGGCCACCGCGCACGGCACCTTTTACCTGCCCACCGTCAACGAGGTGCGCCACCTGCGCTCCTACACCCTGGAACCGGACACCGCAGCGGCGCTGCGCTGGAGCGAAACGCCCGAGAGTGTGGGCGCTGGCTGGCCCTTCGTGCAACTGCTGACGTGGCTGCGGGACCGTGCCAGTGGGCTGGCCTGCGTGCTGACCACCAGCGCCCCGCATCCCCTGTCGCCGTCGCCAGGGGCCGAGGTGGATGTGCACCGCCACCCCGGCGCGGGCGTGGCCGACCTGCTGACCCTGCACCGCCAGTACGTGCTGCGGCACGGCCGGGGCCAGAAGCTGGCGCCCGACGGCGACTGGCTGCGTCCCTGGCAGGCCCTGCACGCCCTGAATCTGGGGGCCTGGGAGCGGCGGGGGCTGCTGCTCGCCTGAAGGAACCGGGACGGGACGCCTCTGATGCCAAAGCGGAGTGAGGAGAGCGAAGGGCTGCTGTTTCATCGCCGGAATCCTGTCTTCCCTCGTGTTCGGTCTGGAATGCCGCTCTGCGAGTTCGCTCACCCCACGCCTGCGGCCCACCTGAATGCTCCCGCTGTGCAGGCAGCGCGCCGGGGCCTGCGGGGCCGTTGCGCCACAATCGGCGGATGAGTGCTTCTCTTCCGGCCCGCCACGTCGCCTTCGACTGGGGCGGCGTGTTCACCATTGGCACCTTTGATGGCCGCAGCACCCAGAACGTGGCCGAGCGCGGGGGTGTGCCTGTGGAACGCGTGCGCGACAGCTATTTCCGCCATGTGCGGCAGCTGGAGGTGGGCGCCTGGACCCTGCCGCAGTTCTGGGCGGTGCTGCGGGAAGAAACCGGCCTGACGCTGTCCTACGAGGACTTCGAGCCGCTGTACCTGGGCAGCATTCACGACAACGCGCCCATGTACGCCACACTGGCCGCGCTGCCCCGGACCGTGCGTGTGGGCCTGCTGAGCAACAATTACCCCGTGGTGAGCGACCACCTGCGCCGGGATCCCCGCTTTGGCCGCTTTGACGCCCTGGTGTTCAGCAACGAACTGGGCCACAAGAAACCCGCCCCCGAGGCCTTTGCCGCGCTGGAACAGGCCATGGGCGTGCCCGCCGCGCAGGTGGCCTTTGTGGACGACGTGCAAGAAAACATTGACGCGGCGGTGGCCGCCGGCTTTCACGGCCTGCTGTACCACCACGACCACCACGCGGCCTTTGAAGCGGCCCTGGCGGCGTGGTTGCGCGGCGAATAGGGAAGGGGTGTGGCCCAGGGCGTCCAGTGGGGCGCCCTCTTTTTTTGCCCTGGGTGGTGTACCTCTCGCGGTGGTGTACTTCGCGCGGGTGTGGGTACACCACCCCAGCCGCCGGGGCCGGGCAGGCACAATGCCCCTACAGCAATACCCCGCCCACTTCCGGGCAAGCCGCCATTCCCCTGGTCCACGTCTCTGTGAGGCGTGGCACCGTCCCCCACACCTTGCGGAGGCCTCCCATGACCACCAATCCATCCGTTCCCAACCCGCGTACGCCCGCTGAAATTCTCGAAAAGACCTGGCAGACCGAGGAGCGCTGGCAGGGCATCAAGCGCAACTACACGGCTGAGGACGTGGTGAAATTGCGCGGCAGCCTGCCCATTGAGCACACGCTGGCCAAGCACGGCGCCCAGAAGCTGTGGCGGTCCATGAAAGAAGAGCCCTTCGTGAACGCGCTGGGCGCCCTGACCGGCAACCAGGCCATGCAGCAGGTGAAAGCGGGCCTGAAAGCCATTTACCTGTCCGGGTGGCAGGTGGCGGGCGATGCCAACAACGCCGGGCAGATGTACCCCGACCAGAGCCTGTACCCGGCCTCCAGCGTGCCGGATGTGGTGAAGCGCATCAACAACACCTTAAGGCGTGCCGACCAGATTCAGCACAGCGAAGGCAAGAGCGACATTGATTTCTTCGTGCCCATCGTGGCCGACGCCGAAGCGGGCTTTGGCGGGCCCCTGAACGCCTTTGAGCTGATGAAGGCCATGATCGAGGCGGGGGCAGCGGGCGTGCATTTCGAGGATCAGCTCGCCAGCGAGAAGAAGTGCGGGCATCTGGGCGGCAAGGTGCTGGTCCCCACCAGCCAGTTCATCCGCACGCTGAACGCCGCGCGCCTCGCCGCCGATGTGAGCGGCGTGCCCACCGTGCTGATCGCCCGCACCGACGCCGACGCCGCCAACCTGCTGACCAGCGACGTTGACGACAATGACAAGCCCTTCTGCACCGGCGAGCGCACCCCGGAAGGCTTCTACTACGTCAAGCCCGGGATTGAGCAGGCCATTGCCCGCGCCCTGGCCTACGCCCCCTACGCCGACGTGATCTGGTGCGAAACCAGCGTGCCCAATCTGGAGGACGCCCGCAGGTTCGCCGAAGCGGTGCACGCCCAGTTCCCCGGCAAGCTGCTGGCCTACAACTGCTCGCCCAGCTTCAACTGGAAAAAGAACCTGGACGACGAGACCATTGCCAAGTTCCAGGTGGAACTGGGCAAGCTGGGGTACAAGTTCCAGTTCATCACCCTGGCGGGGTTCCACTCGCTGAACATGAGCATGTTCGATCTCGCCTACGGCTACGCCCGCACCCAGATGAGCGCCTTCGTGGAGCTGCAGGAGCGCGAATTCGCGGCCCAGGAGCGCGGGTTTACAGCAGTCAAGCACCAGCGCGAGGTGGGCACCGGTTACTTTGACCTGGTGGCGCAGGCGGCCGGCGGCGGCCAGAGCAGCACCACCGCCCTGGCCGGCAGCACTGAGGCCCAGCAGTTCGGTAAAGAAAAGGAGCTGGTTGGCGCCCACGACTGAAGAACAATCATCCATGTCCGCCGCTGGGGTGCCTGTACAGGGCACCCCGGTTGCGTGCTGGGGACTGGGTTGGTGCGGCCAGGGGAGAGGGGTGCGGGTTTCTCTTCAGTGGTCGCCGCGCCAAGGCTCCGGCTCTCCAGGCAGGCAAGGTGTGCCCTTTTCCCCGTCACTGCCAGGGCCGCCGCTGTAGGGTGATGGGGCCAGGACGCCGGGGGCCACCCGCCCTGTCTGTCCGCGTCCTGCACAGGAGAGATGCGATGACGACCCACTTCCTTTCCGCTGCCCTGCTCGGTCTAACGCTTCTGCTGGGCGCCTGCACGTCCCCCACCGCCGCGCCGCCCTTGTCCCCACCTGTGGCTGCTCCCGCAGCAGACACGCCAGCGGCGCCGGCCCCCACTGCCGGGCGGGTGCTCACCGTGGGCCCTGGCAAGACCTACGCCACCATCCGCGCCGCTGTGGCTGTCTCCCGCGACGGCGATACGGTCCGCGTGGACCCCGGCACCTACACCAACGACTTTTTCGAGGTGAACACCCGCATCACCATCGAGAGCACCAGTGGGCTGGCGCGGCTGGTGGCGACCGTTTCCCCGCCCAACGGCAAGGCCATCATCACCACCAACACCGACGTGACTCTGCGCGGCCTAGAGCTGACAGGGGCAAAAGTGGCCGACCGCAACGGCGCGGGCGTGCGCTATCAGGGCGGGCACCTTGTCATTGAGGACAGTTACCTGCACGGCAACGAAAACGGGCTGCTGGCCAACAATGCGCCGCTGGGCAGCATCCGTATTCTCCGCTCGGAGTTCGCCCGCAATGGCCTGGGCGACCCGGGGCAAACCCATAACCTCTACGTGGGCGAGGTGGGCCAGCTGACCTTTGACCGCAGCTACTCCCACAGCGCCGCCGTGGGCCATGAATTCAAGAGCCGGGCGCGCAGCACCACCATTACGAACAGCCGCCTGTTCGACCTGCAGGGCACGGCCAGCTACAGCATTGACGTGCCCAACGGCGGCACCCTCACCGTGACCGGGAATGTCATTGAGCAGGGTGCCCAAAGCCAGAACTCTGCGATCCTTACCTACGGCACCGAAGGCCTGCTGCGCGAAGGCCGTACGGTGAACATCTCAAACAACGTGGTGGTCAACCGCCGTGCCACCGCCCTGGGCCTGTTGAACCCGGGCAAGGTGCCCATGACGATCACCAACAACACGCTGTATGGCCTGAGCGTGTCGCAGTTTCTGAACGGCACCTCGGGCACCGTGTCGGGCAATGTGGTCACCACGACAGCGCCGGTGCTGGACACCTCGCACCCGTTCACGCGGTAAAGCGGGTTGGTCGGAGCTGGGCCGCTGCAAGAGAGGTGCGGCTTCGGGATTCCTCAAGCCTGGGCAAGGGTCGGAGGCCTCCCGTGAGGTTGCCGGCCTACTTGCCCACTCACGTGCCTAACTTGGTTCAGAGCGGAACTCAGGACAGTTGAGGGGGTATTCCCTCAACTGTCCTGAGGCGAACGAAGTGAGTGTCCGAAAAAGACAGTGGCACAAGTGGAATTGAGGGGCCAAGAAGCGGCCCCTCAATGGAACTGGCAACCGCTGTTAGAACGGGGTGGCGCCCAGTTTGTGCCGAAAGAATCGTTTTTGCCCACGAGAAGGTTGGCCCCCTGTTGTACGGAACGCCTCTGATTTCAGAGCAGAGAAAACCGCAGGGGGCTTTTCTATCGCTGTCATCACGTCTTTCTCGTATCCGCGCTGCGCGTCCGCTCCCCCCTCGCCTTCAGGTCACCTGAGGTCCGTTTTGCAACTCTTAGCTGGCCCGGCTGCGGGCAGCGCGGTGCTGCGCTTTCTGGGCGTACATGCGCTCGTCGGCGAGATGAACCAGGGCCTCGCCAGCCCCCTCACCGGGAAAGTAGGCCACGCCCACGCTGGCCCCCATCTCGGGAAACCCCTGCGCCTGCACGCGCTGCACAATTCGGGCGATGCGGTCGTGAATGGCGCCCTCACCCTCGGTGGCGCTGTGGGCCAGCAGCAGGGCGAACTCGTCGCCCCCCAAGCGGTAGGCACGGTCCTCGGGGCGGAAGGCGCCCGGCAGCGCCCGCCCAAAGGCCGAGAGCAGCGCGTCGCCGTACGCGTGGCCCTGGCGGTCATTTACCGCTTTCAGGCCGTCCAGGTCAATCATGGTCACGGCCAGGGGCAGGCCATGCCGCTGGGCGCGGGCGGTTTCGCGGGCCAGATCGGTTTCAAAGGCGCGGCGGTTGCCCAGGCCCGTCAGCGTGTCTTCGCTGGCGAGGCGCTGCACCCGGGCGTGTTCCTGGGCGCGCTCGGTGACGTCGCGGGCCACCACCGCCTGCCCCAGGGCGTTGCCGCGCGCGTTGCGCACCGTGGACAGCCGCAGTTCCCAGACCTCGCTGCCGGGGCGCCACTCTACGGGGCGGTCCTCGGCCACCTGGGGCCAGCTCTGGAACACGTCGCCCATGCGCACGCCGCGCAGTACAGCGGGAGGCCGCCCCGCCAGCCGCGCGGCGCGTTCATTGGCCTCCAGAATGCGGCCCCGGGCGTCCAGCACGAACACGGCGTCGGCCAGTTGCTCCACCACCTGCCGGTGGGCCAGCGGCGCGACCCGCAGCAGGCCGTAGCGCAGCATCCCCCAGGCCACCGGTACCAGACACAGCGCGAAGACCACCGGAGCGGGGGTGGCGCCGCCCGGCAACACCGGTACACCCAGCAGGTAGGCGGTGTTCACCAGCGTGGGCAGCACCGCCGCCAGCAACAGCAGCGTGATCTGGTGGCGTTCGGCCCCGTGCCCGGCGCGCCACGCGGGCAGCAGCAGTCCTGCGCCCCAGGCCAGCAGGGCGTTGGGATAGGCCACGATCAGCAGCCAGTACAGCGGCTGGCGCCCAACCTCGCCCCATACCGGTACGGTGCCCGCCGGGTACTGCCAGATCAGGCCGTGGCGGTCATTCGTCCAGATCAGGGCCAGGGTCAGCAATGGCGCGGCCAGCAGGGCCAGCACCCGGGGCCAGGGCATCGGCTCGGGCATAGGTCGCAGGTGGCGCTGCACCAGGACCAGCCACGCCACCGGAATGGTCAGGATGCCCAGAAACTGCACCAGCCCCCAGTCCCAGCGCCCCTGCGCGTCACTGGCCGACAGCGACAGCAGGTCGGCGCCCAGCCACACGCAGGTGGCCAGCAGCACCGCCAGAAACGCCCGCTGCAGGGCGTGCGCGGTGCGGTGCATGGTGTTTCCTGCCATCAGCAGGGTGACCAGCAGGGCCAGCAACGTGGGCAGCAGGTCGGGGGTCAGGGTGAACTGGGTCATGGGCGGCCTTTGGTGAGGGGAGGGAACTGGCCGCCACGCTAGCGCCCCTGGCCTTGCAAACCTCTCACGGGGCCCAAGCTGTTCATTTGCTCAAGGTTAAGCGATTAGGCGGGGGCAAGATACGGCTGCTTTATAGGAGTCAGGCCGCGCGCTGCTTTCAGCTGGTCTGTCCATCCCTAAGGCGGATGCCAGCTGCACTGGATGGCCTTAACTTGGCTCATGCTTCTACTGGCGGCGGCGCTGTTCTTCTCAGTGACCTTCCCTGGGGGCGCCGCAGTGCAGGTGCCCCTCAGCGACCCGGGGCCAGAGGACCTGTTCACCGAGGCCCAGCCCACCGTTTCTCTCAACCGCAGCCGCAGCGCCGCTGTGGTTCGGCGCTGCGTGTTCGGGCCCGTCAACGCCGACTGGTGCGATCTCATGCTGGTCCGGGCAAACGGCGAGGTCCAGACCCTCTGGCGTCCTCGGGGCATTCCCGGTCAGGTCTGGACCGTAGACGGGCGCTACGTGGTGGCCTGGAACGACGCTTCACTGCGACTCTGGAACCTGCGGGGACAGGTGCGGGGCGTCATGCCCGACCTGCCGCTCACGTCCGGGCAGCGAATGTTCGGGCGCGACATCCGCAAGGTGTGGTTTCACAGCAGAGCCCAGATGCATTGAGGGTCTCCACCCTCAGTGCATCTGGGCCGAACGGAGTGAGTATCTAGAAAAGACGGCGGCAGAAGTAGAATTGAGGGGCGTTCTTGGCCCCTCAATGGAACTGGCAGCCGCTGTCAAGACCAGGCCCTGTGCTTGTGGGTGCGTTTCACCTTTGGACCGGGCGACGCGCTGGCGCCTGTCCTGCCGGGCGAGGCGCCCACCCCGAACGTCAAGGCGCTCACGACGACCTCTCGGCTTCTCGCTTACCACTGGCCTTCCCTGTCCCCAAAGGAAGAGGCGGCCTGTCGCCGCCTCTGAACGTTCTCCTTAGCTGTTATTGAACGCTGGCCTCTTCGCCCTCGCCCGGGTGTTCCAGGCGAAAGCCATCGGGGAGGAAGTCACGCACGTAGCCGCTCACCACGTCGCCGTGCTGGTTGGTGCACACCACCCGGGCGTCCGGGGCAAATTCAAACAGCACCTGCCGGCAGGCGCCGCAGGGGCTGGCGGGCGGCGTGGCCTCGGAGTAGACCACGATGTCGGTAAAGTCGCGCCCGCCAGCGGTGGCCATCGCCTGCACGGCGCTCTGCTCGGCGCAGCGGCCCAGGCCGTAGCTGGCGTTTTCCACGTTGGCGCCAAAGTACACGCGGCCGTCGGCCGTGCGCAGCGCCGCGCCCACGTGGAAGCGGCTGTAGGGGGCGTAGGCCTGCTTGAAGGCGGCTTTGGCGCCGTCCAGCAGCTGGGGATCAGGGGTCAGGTTCAAACGGTTAGTCATGGTTGGGTTCGGGTTCCAGGAAATCGGGATTCAGGGCGCGTTCCACACGCACACGGGTGACGCGGCGCTGGTCGGCGGCTTCGACGGTGAAGGTCCAGCCGTTATGGGTAAAGTGCTGGCCCGCTTCAGGAATGTCGCCAAAGTGGCTGGTCATGAAGCCGCTCAGGGTATCAAATTCCCCCTCGCCGTCTTCAATGTTGCTGCCCAGGCGCTCTTCCACCTCGCCCACGGTCAGGCTGGCGTCCATCAGGTACATGCCCTCGCCAATCACCTCAATCATGGGCACCTCTTCTTCGTCGGTTTCGTCGTAGATTTCGCCCACGATTTCTTCCAGGGCGTCTTCCAGCGTGACCAGGCCAGAGGTGCCGCCGAACTCGTCCACCACGATGCTCAGGTGGCTTTTCTTGTCGCGCATCTTGGCCAGCAGGTCCTTGATCTTCATGCCTTCGGGCACAAAGAACACCGGGCGCATGATGTCGGCCACCAGCGTGTGATCCAGCGTGTCCAGGTGTGCCAGCACGTCACTGGTGTGCACGATGCCCACGATGTTGTCCGGCGTGTCCTGAAACACCGGAATGCGCGAGTAGCCGTGTTCGGCGCGGATGTCCAGCAGGCGACGCAGCGGCGCGGCGCTGTCCACCAGCACCATCTCGATGCGGGGGGTCATCACCTCGCGCACCGTGGTATCTGAGAGGTCAAAGACGTTGTACACCAGCTCTTTTTCGTCGTCTTCCAGCACGCCTTCCTGGCTGGAGGCGCTCACGATCATGCGGATTTCCTCTTCGGAATAGGCCGTGTGGTGCCCCGATACCCCGCGCAGGCCAAACAGGCGCACCACGCCGTTGCCCATGGCGTTCAGGCCCTTGATGGCCCACTTGAAGATGGTGGTAAAGATCAGCAGCGGGCGCGTGACGATCAGGCTGACCTGTTCGCTCCGCTGCAGAGCCCAGGTCTTTGGGGCCAGTTCGCCAAAGACGATGTGCAGCACCGTGCTGATGGCAAAGGCCACCCCAAAGGAAATGGCCTTGATCTGGCCTTCTGAAAACTGGCCTTCCGGGAACAGCGGCTCGATCAGGTGCTCAATGGCCGGTTCAGCCACAAAACCAATCGCCAGACTGGCCATCGTGATGCCCAGCTGCGTGGCGGCAATGTACAGATCGAGGTTTTGCAGGGCGCGCTGGGTGACGCGCGCCGTGGCGTTGCCTTCATCGGCCAGCTGGTCAATGCGCGTGCGGCGCACACTCACCAGGGCGAACTCGGCGGCCACGAAAAAGCCGTTCATCAGAACCAGGACAAACAGGGCGAGAACACCAAACAGGTCATTCATGAATGGACGCGCTCCGTCGTCGCGTCCCGATCATCCGCGAGGCGCATGCTGCCCGCCCCGGCCACAGTGGCGGGGCGTCGGTGATCGGTTGGGGGGGTGGGCCGTGGCGAAAACGCCGCCCTCGGGCGGTCGTCACCGGGCGCTATGAAAGAGCCGGAACTGGGAGGCTCCATATGCAGGGGGGAGTCTAACACACCCCCACCGCCGGGACAGCTGTCCTGAACGGAAGGTAAGCGTCACGGTGCCTGCCGCGCAGCCCTGTGGGCGGGGCGGGCCGGTCCCACGGCCCTGGCACGCTAGCCTGCCCGCATGACGTCCCTGCCCGAGCACTACCGCGCCCTGCGCGTCGTGAAAGACGACCAGGGCACCCGCGCCGAATTTCAGTCCCTGCCCCTGGACGCCCTGCCGGCAGGCGAGCTGCTGATTGAGGTCAGCCACTCCAGCCTCAACTACAAAGACGGGCTGGCGGTGCTGGGCCGCCCCGGTGTGCTGCGCGCGTACCCCATGACGCCCGGCATTGATCTGGCGGGCACGGTGCTGGAAGACCGTTCGGGCCGCTGGGCCCCAGGCACCGGCGTGGTGGTGACCGGCTGGGGCATTGGCGAGCGGCAGGATGGCGGGTACGCCGAACTGGCCCGTGTGCAGCCCGCCTGGGCCGTGGCCCTGCCCCCAGGCGTGGGTGCCCACTGGGCCATGAGCGTGGGCACGGCTGGCTTCACGGCCATGCTGGCGGTGATGGCCCTGGAAGAGCACGGCCTGACCCCCGGGGACGGCGAAGTGCTGGTGACAGGTGCGGCGGGCGGTGTGGGCAGCGTGGCGGTGGCCGTGCTGGCTGCGGCTGGCCACACCGTCACCGCCAGCACCGGACGGCTGGAGGAGACCCCGTATCTGCAGGCCCTGGGCGCCGCGCGGGTGATTCCCCGTGAAGAATTGCCCTCCCTAACACGCCCGCTGGAAAAGGAGCGCTGGGCCGGTGTGGTGGACACCGTGGGCGGCGCGACCCTGGCCGGCGCCTACGCCTCCACCCGCACCCACGGCTCGGTGGCGGTGTGCGGGCTGGCCGGCGGCAGCGAGCTCCGCGCCACCGTGTTTCCCCTGATCCTGCGCGGCGTGAATCTGCTGGGCGTGGACTCCGTGACCTGCCCGGTGCCCCGCCGCGAGGCCGCCTGGGCCCGGCTGGCGCGCGATCTGCCCGCCGCCCGCCTGGCCGAGGTGACCCAGGTGCGTTCCCTGAGCGACGTGCCGGGCCTGGCGCCCCAAATTCTGGCCGGGCAGGTACGCGGGCGAACAGTGGTAGATGTGCGCCGGTAAGTGTCTGGGGGAGGGAGGAGGAGCAGCAAGCCGCGCCGTGGGAGTATCCCTACGGCGCGGCGCCTGTCTGTGCTCAGCGGGGGCTCAGGTCGCCCACATTCGCGCTGGGTGTGGCCTCGTCCAGGGTGACCTGCCGCTCGTCGCGCAGTTCGTGGGTTTCGCCGTACACGCCGTTACCGTCGCGGTCCGCCCCGCCAATCACCGTGTAGCTGCCATCAGCCAGATAGGCCTGGAAGCGGCCCAGGCTGTCCAGCGCCGGCTGGAAGCTCTGCCCGCGCGCGTGCTGAAGCCGCAAGCCCCAGGTGTTGCTGACGGCCGGGGCGTTCAGGGCCGCCGCCGCGTTGATCATGCCAAAGCCAAACAGGTCGTCGCGGCCCTTGGCGCCCAGATCGGTGGCGGTGGCGTTCAGGCGGGCCAGGGTGTCGTCGGGCCCGGTGGTCACGCCCTTACTCAGCAGCAGGGCGGCCAGCGCGGCCACCTGCGGGCTGGCCTGGCTGGTGCCCACCTGCGCGGCATACATGGGCTCGTTCTTCTTGTAGTTCCAATCGGTGGAGAAGATGGCGTCCGGGAAGGCGGCGCCGTTCAGCTTGCCGCCGTTGAAAGCGTTGGCGCTGAACGGCTCGGCGCCCCCCGGGGCCGAGAGCTGCACCTGCGGGTAGGCGTTGCTGAAGGGCGACCGGATGGGCGCGCTGGCCCCCGAGAGGGTCACGCTGCCCACCGCCACGGCGCCTGGGCAGGCGGCGGGGTAGTAGGGAGACGTGCCGTAGCCGTTGCCGGCGGCGGCCACCACCAGGGCTCCGGCCGTGCGGGCATCGGCAATCGCCTCGCACAGCGGGCGGGCGTCCTCGGCTTTCAGGGCGCCGCCCAGGCTCAGGTTGATCACCTGCGCGGCGTGCGGGGTGCGGTAGGTCGCGCCTCCCAGCGTCACCGGAAGCCCGGCGGCGTAGCGGATGGCCAGCGCCACATCGGCCTCGGTGGCGTCGCCCCGGCTGTCAATCACACGTATGGGCAGCACCTTCACGTTCGCCTTGTACGTGGCACCTACCACCCCGGTGGGGCTGCAGCCGGGGCAGCTGGCGCCGTGGTCGCCCCAGCGCGCGGCAATGATGCCGGTCACGTGCGTGCCGTGGCTGCCCGTCGTCCGGTTGGCGTCGCCCGCGTCGGTGGGGTCGGTGTCGGGGCCGTCGCCGTCGCCATTGTCGTAGCGGGGGGGATCGCCCGCCTTCTCGCCGGCCTCGAAGCTCAGCACGTCCAGCGCGCCTTCGCCGGGGTCCCACATCTGGCCCTTCAGGTCCGGGTGGTCAAACCGCACGCCGCTGTCAATGACCGCCACAGTGACCGGGCGCGAGTAACCGCCCGCCTCCATATCGCGCCACACGCCCCCGTACCCGGCCAGGGCGTAGGCCCACTGCAGGCCTGCGTACTGGTCGCCGGGCACCACAGGCTGGGCCAGCGTGCCCTGGGCACGCAGGATGGCGTTGGGCACCGCGTACTCCACCCGGGGGTCGGCCCGCAGGGTGCGCAGGGCGGCGTCCACATCCACTACATTCAGCCGGGTCAGGGTGCCGCCCAGGGCCTGCGCGCTGCTCACCTTCTGCCCGGCGGCCTGCAGCGCACGCACGCTGGTCTGGGCCGCTACCCCCTCGCGGTACTTCACGATCACGCCGCGCGCGGCCGGCGCCGCCGCTTCGTTGAGGCGGGGCGCCGCCTGCGCGTCGGCTCCCTGCGTCTGGGCGGGAGCCACCACCCGGCCCCGCAGCTCGAACTGGCGCGCCGTGACCGGCCAGGTGACCTCGCCGGTCTTTTCCCCGCTGCCTTCCCCAGCCGACCACGCCAGCTTGATCTCGGTGCTCAGCTCGGCCAGATTCGCCTTGAGCGGCGTGGCGCGCGCACGGTCAATAGTGACGGTCAGGGCCACTGGCCCGTTGCCGGCCTGCGGCGAGACCGTCAGCCAGTCGGGGCGCTCCTGCACGCGCCAGCGGCCCGAGTAGGGAACCTCCACCCGCATGGACGTGGCCTGACCCAGGGTGACGGTGCGGGCCTGCAGGGGCTGGGGCTCAGGGGACTGGCAGGCGCCCAGCAGGGCCGTGAGCAGCAGAAAGCCGGACAGGCGGGTGGTCAGTTTGGGCATGGGTCCGTACAGCATGCCGCAAGTTAGCTGACCGGATATGAACGTGCGTCTCAAAGTGGGGGCGGGGCGTGGGGGAGGCGGCGGCTTCTGGCACAATGGCGCCCGTGCCCAGCGGACGTGTGCATAACCTCATCAACATTGCGGCCTACAGCGTGCTGGCCGCCGTCACCCTCATTGCCACCCGGCAGGAGGTCGTGGTGGTGACCCCTACACAGGCGCTGCACTTCACCCTGGCTTTTGCGGCGGGCACCTTCCTGCTCTCCCCGGATCTGGATCTCGCTGAAGGCCGGGTGGACAGCAAGCGGCACTGGGGGGTGCTGGGGGTGCTGTGGGTGCCGTACGGCATGCTGTTCAGTCACCGGGGCTGGTCCCACACGTGGCTGGTGGGCCCCCTCACGCGGCTGCTCTACGTGGCCCTGATCGCTGCGCTGGTATGGGGCGTGCTGCTGTATGTGGTGCCAGGAGTCACCCTGCCCCAGCTGCCAGCCACCTTCAACCTGCACGCCCTCTGGCCGCCGCTGCTGGGGTACTACCTCAGCCAGTGGCTGCACCTGATGGCCGATGGGGTGCGGCCCGATCACGCGGCCCGCCGGGTCCGGCGCCGCTAGACCCTGGGCCGTGCTATACCGAAATGACTGTGGCGGGGGTGCCCGGCGCATACCCTCCACCCGAGGTCCCACTATGATCCTGAACCTGTTTATTGTGCTGTTCGCGCTGGTGTGTGTGGCGCTGGTGTTTTTCGTGCTGTTGCAGGTCCCCAAGCAGGCGGGGCTGTCGGCCAGCATGGCGTCTGGCGGCTCGCTGCTGGGTGGCCGTGGGGTCGAAGGCGGCTTGATCCGTATTACCAGTGTGCTGGGCGGCTTCTTCATGCTGCTGGCCCTGCTGATCAGTTTCGTCTCGCGCTGAGCATCTCGTGTGCCTTCTCCCGCTGCCCGAACGGCAGCGGGTTTTTTTGTGAGGGTTGGGGCAGTGCTGGGGGGCAATCAGGCCCTGCGCCAGAGGTCCAGGACCCGGTGTGAACCCGCGCTGTATTCCACCCTGGTGAATTTCGGGGCCACGACGGCGTTTTCCCGAATCCGTCCCGTCACACAATTGTTAGGAAAAACCTTGACCAACTCTAGGCCATTCCATATAGTTGGCCTCGCTGGAAAACCGTCGTTCTGCATGCCACCCCCCGGCTCACGCCGGCGCGTTGTCATATTCCAGATCTGCCCCTCCCGGAGGAACCCATGAAAAAGATTCTGACCCTCGCTCTTGCTCTGACTGTTGGCGCTGCAGGTGCCCAGAGCGCATTTGTCTGGCCCGCTGCCTGGACCGCTGAGCCCAACACTGCCAACAAGCGCGGCGGCGAACTGCGCCTGTCGGCCATCAGCGACTTCAAGACCATGAACCCCTTCACCAGCTCGGAAGCCGACAGCATTCCTGACCGTATGTCGACGGGCACGGGGCTTTTCACCCAGGATCCCCGCAACGACGAGTTCATCCCCTACATGGCCGCTGGTGCGGCGACGGTGAGCAACAACAACAAGCGCTTCGTGGTCAAGATCCGTCAGGGCATGAAGTTCAGCGATGGCCAGGCCATCACGGCCGACGACTTCATCACGACCTACAACATTGAGCGTGACGACAAGGTCGGAAGCAACAGCTACGACAACTGGTTCCTGGCGGGTAAGCCCATCACGCTGAAGAAGCTGGATAACTACACCCTGCAGTTCGACTTCCCCCAGACCAGCTCCAAGGCCTACTCGCTGATGTCGTTCACCCCCTGGCCTGACCACGTGTTCGGCAAGGCCTACCGTGAAGGCGGCGCCGAAGCCATCAAGAAGATGTGGGGTCTGTCCACCCCCGCCAGCCAGATCGTGAGCCCCGGTATGTGGACCCTCGAGTCCTACCGCGCCGGCGAGCGCACGGTGTTTAAGAAGAACACCTTCTGGGGCGACTGGAACAAAGACAGCCGTGGTCAGGAACTGCCTTACCTCAACGGCATGTCCGTGCGCATTGTGGCGGACGCCAACGCCCAGCTGGCTGCCTTCCTGGCCGGTCAGGTGGACACCATTCCCATGCGTAACGCTGACGACCTGGCCCAGACCAAGCGCGCCATTGACAACGGCAGTCTCAAGGCGTTCCTGAAGGCGAACGTGAGCCCCCAGGCCACCAGCCAGTGGATCGTGTTCAACTGGAACAAGGCCGGTGACCCCGAGAAGCAGAAGCTGTTCCGCGACGTGCGTTTCCGCCGCGCCATGAGCCACATCGCCAACCGTCAGGCCATGGTGCAGCTGGCACTGGGTGGTCTGGGCAGCGAAACCTACTTCAGCACCTACCCCATCTTCACGCAGCAGCTGCAGGCCGGTCTGGCCGCTGGCGCACCCCAGTACAAGTACAACCTCGCCGAAGCCACCCGCCTGCTGGGTCAGATGGGCTACACCAAGAAGAACGCCCAGGGCTACCTCGTCAACCGCGCAGGCAAGGTGCTGGAATTCAACCTCAGCACCAATGCCGGCAACACGGTGCGCGAGCAGCTGGGCCGCATCTTCGCCGACGAGGCCAAGAAGGTCGGCGTGAAGGTCAACTTCACTCCCATTGACTTCAACACCCTCGTGGGCCAGCTGACGGCCAAGGGCGAGAACCGCCCCTTCGACGCGATCCTGCTGGGTCTGTCCGGCGGCGACAACATCTGGAGCTTCGGCCAGAACGTTGTGCCCTGCGGCACCAACCTGCACTCCTACAACAACCCCACCAACGGCAAGTGCCTCACCAGCCAGGAACAGCTGATGACCAAGCTGTACTACCAGGGCGACGCCGAACTGAACGACGCCCGCCGCCGCGCCATCGGTGGTCAGCTGATGAAGATCGAAGGCGAGCTGCAGCCGGTCATCTACCTCGTGGGTGGCAACTACCACGTGGCCTTTAACGAGCGTCTGGGCGGCGAGTACCCCGCCAGCCTGATGAACGCCTACTACGGCCACCGCCTGCAGGCCCTGACCTTCATCAAGTAAGTCCAGAGCAGTTCTGCTCCCAACGGGGGGTGGTCCGCCCGCGCGGACTGCCCCCCACCGCCATGAAGTTCCACGGAGTGCGTTCATGATTCCATTTCTGCTGCGCCGGGTGGTGCAGTCCATCCCGACCCTGTTGCTGGCTAGTGTGCTGATCTTCTTTGTCATTCAGCTGGCGCCCGGCGATTTTTTAACGCCGGCAAAACTCAACCCAAACATCAGTCCCGAGCAGATTGCCAACTTGGAGCGGAGTTTTGGGCTGGACCGGCATCCGATTGAGCAGTATTTCCTCTGGATGCGCAATATGCTGTTCAATTTAGACTTCGGCTTGTCCTTTTCCTATCAGCAGCCAGTCTGGGACGTGATGGGCCCGCGAATCCTGAATTCCATGTACCTCGTGCTTCTCAACCTGGTGTTCTTTTACGCCATTGCCATTCCCCTGGGCGTGTTTGGGGCGGTGCGTCAGAACTCCTTCGCTGATAAATCCATCAACGTGGTGCTTTATTTCCTACTGGGCTTTCCCAGCTTCTTCCTGGCTCTGATTGTGATTTACGGCATTCTGCAGTTGCGTCAGGCAACGGGTTGGGACATTCCTTTTATCGGCATGACCAGCAACAATTTTGATCAGCTCTCGCCGCTGGGCAAGGCGCTGGATGTCTTTAAGCATTTGCTGATTCCGGCGCTGGTGCTGGCTGTGAGTGACGCGGCGGGCCTCACGCGTGTGATCCGGGGCCAGATGTTAGAAGTCATGCGCTCTGATTACATCCGCACTGCGCGCGCCAAAGGTGTCAGTGAGCGCACTGCCATTTGGAAGCACACCTTCCGCAACGCCATTTTGCCGATTGTGGCGGGCATTGGTGGTCTGCTGCCCGCAGCCATCAGCGGCGCGGGCTTTCTGGAAGTGGTCTTTGCGTATCCGGGCATTACGCCCATGCTGCTTGACGCACTCAACGCCCAGGATCTGTATCTGATTGCTGGCTTTACAGTGATCAGCACGGTCCTGTTGATCGTGGGCAATGCCCTGAGCGACATTCTTCTTGCGGTGGTTGACCCCCGCATCAAGGTCGGGTGATTGGCGTGACCACCACCACTCCTCAGGCCGTCTCCCGTCGCAAGCGCGAGGGGGGTAACTCTCAGCTTGCTGTGGCCTGGAGCCAGTTCAGGAAAAACCGTCTGGCCCAGCTTGGCGGCGCGCTGATTATCCTGCTGTACCTGATGGCCGTGTTCGCGCCGTTCCTGGCACCCAGCGGCCTCTCCACCTACTCGACCACCAACATCACCCGGTTTCATCCGCCAACCCCCATTCACTTCCGCGACCCGGAAACTGGGGCCTTTGGTCGGCCATTCGTGTATAAATACGGCCAGAAATTCAACGAGACCACCTTCGTGAATGAATTCGGGCCCACAGGCGAGAAGTGCCCCATCTACTTTGGGGTGCGCGGTGACTCGTACAAGATTCTGGGCATTCCCGGCAACATTCACCTGTTCGGCACAGGCAAACCCGACTGCGGTGTGTACTTGCTGGGTGCGGAGGATCTGGGCCGCGACCTGCTGAGCCGCACGCTCTACGCGTCGCAGATCAGCCTGACAATCGGCCTGGGCGCCGTGCTGATCAGCACCGTCATTGGCCTCTTTATGGGGGCTATGGCCGCCTATTTCGGCGGCATTGTGGACACCATCATCATGCGCTTTGTGGAGGTGCTGTCGTCTATCCCCGGCCTCTTCCTGCTGCTGCTGCTGCGCAGTATCTTCCCCAAAGACATCAATCCTATCTTCGCGTTGTACGTGATTCTGGGCATTCTGGCGTTTATCGGCTGGGGCGGCCTGGCACGGGTTACGCGCGGGCAGTTGCTCAGCGTACGCGAGCAGGACTTCGTGTCGGCGGCCAAGAGCCTGGGCGCCAGCGACAACCGCATCATGATCCGGCACATGCTGCCCACCATGACCACCTACGTGATCGTGACCACCTCGCTTGCGATTCCCAGCTACATCCTGCTGGAATCGGGCCTGAGCTTCCTGGGGATTGGGGCCGTGGAGCCCTACGCCTCGTGGGGCAGCCTGCTCAAACTCGCCCAGGACGGCGGCCTGAGCAGCCTGAACCAGCGTCCCTGGGTGCTGGCACCGGGCTTCTTCATCGTGTTCACGGTAATGTGCTTTCAGTTGCTGGGTGACGGCCTGCGCGACGCCTTCGACCCCCGCAAGCGGTCGTAAGCGCACCAGACACGGGCGCGGCCGGCACTGCGGGCCGCGCCCGTGAACACTTTTCCCCTTACAATTCAAAGCAGTTGTATGATGTACAGCGTGCAGAAAACGGAGGAACAATGACCCACCAGGGTGAGGTCCTGCTGGCCGTAAATGGCCTCAAGACGTACTTCAATACGGATGACGGCGTCGTCAAGAGCGTGGACGGCGTGACGTTCCACATTAAAAAGGGCGAGACCCTGGCAGTGGTGGGAGAATCGGGCTCGGGCAAGAGCGTGACCAGCCTGTCGGTGATGCGCCTGATCCCCAGCCCTCCAGGCAAGATCGTCGAAGGCGAGATCCTGTTCAAGGGCCGCGACATCGTGAAGCTCAGCGAAGCGGAGATGCGCAAGATTCGCGGCAACGACATCTCGATGATCTTTCAGGAGCCCATGACCAGCCTGAACCCGGTGTACACGGTGGGCGACCAGATTGCCGAGGCCGTGATGCTGCACCAGGGCATGAACAGGAAAGACGCCATGGTTGTGGCCACCGACCAGCTGCGCTTCGTGGGCATTCCAGCCCCCGAAAAGCGCGTCAACGAGTACCCGCACCAGATGTCCGGCGGGATGCGCCAGCGCGTGATGATCGCCATGGCGCTCTCGTGCAGGCCGGCCCTCCTGATCGCTGACGAGCCCACCACGGCGCTGGACGTGACCATTCAGGCCCAGATTCTGGACCTCATGCGCAAGCTGCAAAAAGAAGTGGGCATGAGCATTCTGTTCATCACCCACAACCTGGGCGTGGTGGCTGAAATGGCCGACCGCGTGGTGGTCATGTACGGTGGCCGCGTGGTGGAAGAAGGCGACGTGGTGGAGATCTTCAAGGCGCCCCGCCACCCCTACACCATGGGCCTGCTGAACTCCATTCCGCGCCCCGGCGAGGTCGCGCATGTGCCCGGCCAGCCCAAGGGCCGCCTGGAAGCCATTCCTGGCAACGTGCCCAACCCGCTGAGCCTGCCGCCCGGCTGCGCCTTTGAGCCGCGCTGCAAGTTCGCCGTGCCCGACTGCGCCAAGGCCGTGCCGCCCCTGGAAGACACGGGCGGCGGCCACACCACCCGCTGCATCCGCTGGCGTGAATTCGCCCAGGCCCAGGAAGTGACCGCATGACCGCTGCTCCTACCCCCAGCGCCCAGTCCCGCCGCGCCATGCCGGTGACGGGCGAGACCCTGCTGGACGTTCAGAACCTGCAAAAGTATTTCCCCATTCGCGGCGGGCTGCTCTCGCGCGTGGTGGGCAACGTCAAGGCTGTCAACGACGTGTCGTTCAAGATTGGGCGCGGCGAAGTGGTCGGCCTCGTGGGCGAGTCCGGTTCGGGCAAGACCACGGCCGGGCGCGCCATCCTGCGCCTGATTGAACCCACGGGCGGTCAGGTGATCTTCAACGGCACCGACATCACCAAGCTCTCCAAGGGCCAGATGCGCAACTACCGCCGGGAGATGCAGATTATCTTCCAGGACCCGTTCGCGTCCCTGAACCCGCGCATGACGGTGGCGGACATCATCGGCGAGGCGATGCAGATTCATAACCTGCACCCCGGCCGCCAACGCATGGACCGCATTGCCGAACTGCTGCAGAAGGTGGGCCTGCGCCCCGAGCACATGCGCCGTTACCCCCACGAGTTCTCGGGCGGGCAGCGCCAGCGCATCGGGATTGCCCGGGCCCTGGCCGTGGACCCCGCGTTCATCGTGGCCGACGAGCCGGTCTCGGCGCTGGACGTGTCCATTCAGGCGCAGGTGGTCAACCTGCTGCAGGACCTGCAGGAAGAACTGGGCCTGACCGTGCTGTTCATTGCGCACGACCTCGCCGTGGTGGAGTACATCTGCGACCGCATCATCGTGATGTACCTGGGCCGCGTGATGGAAATTGCGCCCAGCCGCGAGCTGAACAACAACCCCAAGCACCCGTACACCGAGGCGCTGCTCTCGGCGGCCCCGGTGCCGGACCCCACGGTCAAGCGCCAGCGCATCATTCTGGAAGGGGACATTCCCAGCCCCATCAACCCGCCCAGTGGCTGCGTGTTCCGCACGCGCTGCCGCTACGCGATTGCCGACTGCGCCAACGTGATTCCCGAACTGCGCGAAGTGGCCCCTGGGCATTTCAAGGCCTGCATCCGGGACGACATTCTGTAAACGCAGATGGTCGATAGCCAAAGGCTGATGGCCGATGGCGCACCCGCTCCCAGCATTTGGGGGCGGGTGGTTTGTTTGGAAGGGGGATGCGGGCAGGATGGGTCGGGTATGGCCCAGCGCCTCCACGTTCCTAGTCCTGGTACGGCGCTTGTTTCGCTTTGATTTCGAGGCGAGAGTCTGCCAGAGGAGGCGCCCCCAGCCTCATGCGGAGAACAGGTGCCTCACCCCGATCTTCGTCTCCCCGCCTTCTGTGATTTCTGTTTCATTCCTGACGGGGCCTCTCACATCTCATATTGAGAGGCGGGTCAGCATGACTTCATGAAATCAGCGCTTCCCGCCGTGCTTTCCGTCGCCTCCGCTCTGGCCCTGGGCAGTGCCCAGGCCGCCGACCTGCGTATTTACCCCAGCTTCTCGGAGGTGCGCCAGCCGGTGAGCAGCAGCACCACCACCCTCAGCGTGAACCTGCCGCAGGACACCTGGGAAAGCATTTTGGCGGGCAGCCTGGACCTGGACGGCCTGGCCTTTACGCAGGCCATTCAGAAGCAGGAGCCCAACTGGCTGGCCAGCCTGGAAGGCAAGACGGTGTACCTGAAGCGCGGCGACACCACCGAACCCGTGACGCTGGTGCGCGCCCGCGACCTGCTGGTCAAAGATGCCCAGGGCCGCTTTTTCAACGCTCGTTACGAGGAGCTGCAGTTTGATGTGCTGCCCCCCGTGAACGCCCAGCGCCCCACCCAGTCGGTGACCTACACACTGGCCCGCCCCGGGCAGGGCACCCTGGGCTACTTGACCCGCGCGGTGACGTGGCAGCCGCGCTACACCCTGAAAGCCAGCAGCGCGGGCGCCCAGCTGAGCGCCCTGGCCGATATCCGCAACACCACCGAGCAACCGTATGACGTGCAGAACACCGAGCTATACGCGGGTGACGTCAGCGTGCAGAATCAGGAAGAAGCCGCCTACATGATGCGCGACGGCGCGATGCCGCAGGTGGCTATGGCGGCGCCCGCAGCCCCTGCTCCCAAGATTCAGAGCCAGGGCGAGCTGCGCGGCCTGTACCGCTACGCCCTGACCACCCCCTTCACCCTGCCCGCCAACAGCGTGGTGACCTTGCCCTTCCTGGCGCCCAAGCTCACCACCTTTGAGCGTTACGTGGGGCTGAACACCTACTTCGGCACCGATACGCGCGAGGGGAACCTCAACCGCTTCTACCGTTTTAAGGCCGATGAGCGCCTCCCCGCCGGGCCCATCACCGTGCGCGAGGACGGCCGTATCGTGGGTCAGACGAACATTGGCGAAACGCGCGAGGGAGGCACGGTGGACTTCACGCTGGGCGAGGACCCGGATGTGGCCTACACCCGCACCGTGCAGACCACCGCGCAGGTGAAAGACGCCAAGGGCAACGTGACCAAAACGACCTACCGCGTTACCTACGCCTTTGAAAGCAGCAAGGACCGCGCCATCCGCGCCGAGGTCACCGAGCGCATTGGCGGGCGCGTGATCATCATTGACAACGCGGCGCCCGTGCGCAACCAGGGCATGGCCAGCCTGAAGGTGGACATCCCCGCCAAGGGCAAGATCAGCAAGAGCTTTACCGTGGTGGTGGACAACAGCGCCAGCTGAAGCAGGTCAGAAAAGACGCCGGGGTTGTCCGCCCCGGCGTCTTTCGTTGTGGATTGAGGGTGCTGCGGGCAGAGGCGAAGCCGCCACCTTTTTCTTCGAGCTACACCGCGTCCTGGCGCAAGGTCGCCGTCTGTTCATCCAGCAGGCCGCCCAGGTACTCCAGCACATTCACCTTGACTGGCATGAAGTAGGCATGCTGGCCACGTTGCCGGGCAAAGTGCAGCAGGTCGGCCGCGAAGGCGCGGTTGCATGCCAGCGTGGGCGCAAACGAGCGGGGAAACACCGCGTGGTTGCGCGCCCGCCAGTAGTTGAAGCTGGCTTCGGTGAGGATGCTGGTCGCCCCCCACCACACCGGCAGGTCCTCGGGGACCAGATCGGCCCAGGTGTCGGCCACGCGCAGATCGAAAAAGGGCTGGGTGAACACCCCGCAGGCGCCCGCGTCCAGCTTCCGGGCCAGATAATCCCGCTCGCGCACGAACGACTGCCGGTAGGGGTCCAGGCCAGCGTAGACGCGCAGCTGCGGCGCCTCGCGCCTCAGGCGGCGGATCAGGTCCACGGCGTCCACGTCGTACACGCGGGCGCTCATGTCGGCGGGGGCGTCGCCGGTGATCACCAGGACCTCGTCAATGCCGTGCCCGGCCAGCAGGGGCAGAAACGGCAGCGGCTCGCGGGGGTTAAAGTCCACCGCGCGCAGGTGCGGAATGGCTGCAAAGCCCGGCCGCGCAAAGCCGCACCCCGCCCAGGACCGCAGCGAGTACCGCGTGAGGTCCGGCACGTTGATGGTGTCCACTCCGCGCAGGTGCGCTGCCACCTCGGCCAGTTCAGCCCGCAGCCCCGAGCGGCTGCGTGGCACGAGTTCTACGGAGACGCGGGTCACTGGGCACCGCCTGCGGCGGTGGGTCGAAGGGTCAAAGGGTCTAAGGGTCGAGGAACAGCCGCTTCCTTAGACTCTTCGACTCTTAGAGTCTTTGGTGGCTCGCTGTCATACGCCAGGACCGGGCCCAGCCAGCGCTCGGCTTCGGCCACGGTCCAGCCTTTGCGGGCGGCGTAGTCCTCGACCTGATCGCGGCCAATGCGGCCCACGGCGAAGTAGCGGGCTTCGGGGTGGGCGAAGTAGAGGCCAGAGACCGCTGCCGCCGGGGTCATGGCACAGGACTCCGTGAGGCGCAGGCCCGCGTCCTCGGCGCCCAGCAGGGCAAAGAGGGTGCGTTTTTCGGTGTGGTCGGGTTGCGCGGGGTAGCCGGGCGCGGGGCGGATGCCCACGTAGCGTTCGCGGATCAGGGCGTCGTTGTCCAGCGCCTCGTTGGGGGCGTAACCCCAGTGGCGCACCCGCACGTCGCGGTGCAGTTTTTCCGCAAAAGCTTCGGCCAGCCGGTCGGCCAGCGCCTTGACCAGAATGGCGTTGTAGTCGTCATGCGCCGCTTCAAACTGCGCCGCCAGGGCTTCGGCGCCGTGGATCGCCACCGCGAAGGCGCCCACATGGTCGCTCGCCGTCTGCACGAAGTCGGCCAGGGCGATGTTCGGGCCCGTCTGGTCGCGCTGCTGGCGCAAGGTGTGGAGGACCGTTGATGGTTGACCGCCAATGGTTGATCGTTCTGCATCAACGGTCAACCGTTCACCGTCAACCACAATGTCGTCCCCGTTCCGCCGCGCCGGCCACAGGCCGATGACCCCGCGCGCCTTGAAGAGCCCCTCGGCCACGATGCGGTTCAGGAGGGTCTGGGCGTCGGCAAACAGACGACGCGCCTCCTCGCCGCGCAAGGGGTCAGACAGGATGGTGGGATAGAGGCCCTTCATTTCCCAGGCAATGAAAAAGGGCGTCCAGTCAATGAACGGCAACAGGTCGGCCAGGGGTTGCTCTATGACCTGGCGGCCGGGTTCGCGCGGCGCGGGGGCCGGGGTGGGGAAGAGCTGCGGGGCGCGGGTGCGGGCCTCGGCCAGGGGCAGCAGGCGCACCTGCCGGCCTGCGTGACGTTCGCGCAGGGCGTCGTACTCGGTGCGGATGCGGGCCTGCACCCCCGCCGCGTCCGAGAGCAGTTCGGCGGTGGTGGTCACGGCGCGGCTGGCGTCCAGCACATGCACCACCGGGCCCGGGTAGGCAGGCGCAATCTTGACCGCCGTGTGTGCCCGGCTGGTGGTGGCGCCGCCGATCAGCAGCGGCAGCGTGAGGCCCCGGCGCGTCATCTCGCGCGCCACGCCCACCATCTCGTCCAGGCTGGGGGTGATCAGGCCCGACAGGCCAATCACGTCCGCGCCGAGGCGCGCGGCCTCGTCCAGAATCTTCTCGGTGGGCACCATCACGCCCAGGTCGGTGACCTGATAGCCGTTGCAGGCCAGCACCACGCCCACGATGTTCTTGCCGATGTCGTGCACGTCGCCCTTTACGGTGGCGAGCAGCACCTTGCCCTTGCCGCCGCCCGCCTGCTTCTGGGCTTCCAGGTAGGGGGTCAGGTGGGCCACGGCACGTTTCATGACGCGGGCGGACTTGACCACCTGGGGCAGGAACATCTTGCCGGCCCCGAACAGGTCGCCCACCACGTTCATGCCGGCCATCAGCGGCCCCTCAATCACCGCCAGCGGCGAGCCCAGCAGGCGGTAGGCTTCCTCGGCGTCCTCGACCACATGGTCGGTGATGCCCTGCACCAGCGCGTGCTTCAGGCGCTCGTACACGTCCCACTCGCGCCACGCGCTGACTGCGCCCGCTTCGCGCTTGACGCCCTTGTACTGCTCGGCCAGCGCCAGCAGTCGCTCAGTGGCGCCCCCCTGGCGGGCCAGAATCACGTCTTCCACCGCCTCCCGCAGCTCGGGCTCAATGTCTTCGTACACCGCCAGCATCCCGGCGTTCACGATGCCCATGTCCAGCCCCGCGCGGATGGCGTGGTACAGGAACACCGCGTGCATCGCCTCGCGCACATGGTTGTTGCCCCGGAACGAGAACGACACGTTGGAGATGCCGCCCGACACCAGCGCCCCCGGCAGGTTGGCCTTGATCCAGCGCGTGGCCTCGATAAAGTCCAGGGCGTAGCGGTCGTGTTCCTCAATGCCGGTGGCGACCGTCAGCACGTTGGGGTCGAAAATGATGTCCTGGGGCGGAAAGTCGGCCTGCTGGGTCAGCAGGTGGTAGGCGCGCGAGCAGATCTGGACGCGCCGCTGCACGGTGTCGGCCTGCCCCTGTTCGTCAAAGGCCATGACCACCGCCGCCGCCCCGTAGCGGCGCAGCAGCCGGGCGCGGGCCAGGAAGGTGGCCTCGCCGTCCTTGAGCGAGATGGAATTGACCACCGCCTTGCCCTGTACCCGCTTCAGGCCCGCCTCCAGAATCTCCCAGCGCGAGGAATCCAGCATCAGCGGCACCCGGGCAATGTCGGGTTCGCCGGCCAGCAGGTTCAGGAACTTCACCATCGCCGCCTCGCCGTCCAGCATGCCTTCGTCGAAGTTCACGTCGATCAGCTGCGCGCCGTTCTCGACCTGCTGGCGGGCAATTTTCAGGCCCGCGTCGTAATCGCCCGCCAGAATGGCCTTGGCGAACCGGGGGCTGCCCGTCACGTTGGTGCGCTCGCCCACGTTCACGAAGTTGGTCTCCGGGGTGACCTTGAAGGCTTCCAGGCCGCTCAGGCGCAGCCTTGCTGGGAGACGGGGGGCGGTGCGCGGGGGGATGTCCTTTACAGCCTCGGCAATGGCGCGAATGTGCTCCGGGGTGGTGCCGCAGCAGCCGCCCACGATGTTCACCAGCCCCTCGCGGGCAAAGTCGGCCAGCACAGCGGCGGTGTGGGCCGGCGTTTCGTCGTACTCGCCGAAGGCGTTGGGCAGGCCCGCGTTGGGGTGCACCGACACCAGCGCCTCTGTGGCGCGGGCGATCTCGCGCAGGTGCGGGCGCAGCAGATCGGCCCCCAGCGCGCAGTTCAGGCCCAGGCTGAACAGCCGCGCGTGCGCCGTGCTGATGGCAAAGGCTTCGGGCGTCTGTCCGCTGAGGGTGCGGCCCGAGGCGTCCGTGATGGTGCCCGACAGCATGATCGGGAGGGTGCGGCCCGCGCGGGCAAAGGCCTCCTCGCAGGCGAACAGGGCCGCCTTGGCGTTCAGGGTGTCAAAGACTGTTTCCAGCAGCAGCAGGTCGGCGCCGCCCTCGATTAAGCCCTCGGCGGCCTCGCAGTAGGCGGCCACCAGTTCGTCGAAAGTGACGTTGCGAAAGTCCGGGCGCTCCACATCCGGCGAGAGGGTGGCGGTGCGGTTGGTGGGGCCAATGGAGCCGGCCACCCAGCGGGGCCGGCCATCACGCGCGGTGAATTCGTCGGCCACCTCGCGCGCCAGCCGGGCGCCCGCCACGTTCATGGCGCGGGCGTGCGCCTGCGTGCCGTAGTCTGCCTGACTGATGGTGGTGGCATTAAAAGTGTTCGTGCTGGCGATGTCCGCCCCGGCTTCAAAGTAGGCGCGGTGAACAGCGCGGATCACGTCGGGGCGGGTGAGCTGCAGCAGGTCGAAGTTGCCCCGGTACATGCGCAGCGGATCGGCGTCCGGCAGGCGGAAATCGGCTTCGGTGAGCCCGGCGCGCTGCAGTTGCGTGCCCCAGGCCCCGTCCAGAACAAGAATACGTTGGTGCGCCTCGGCGTGGAGGTCCGTCACGGTGCTTACCCCTTCCAGCTGGTGGCGGTGGGCCCCAGCCCTGAGGGGCAGCCACCGCCCTTGTCGTTGCAGCGTCCTTGCGCCGCCCTGCGGGCCATCGAATTCGCTCGCGCCATCGTCAGCGCCGTGCGGAAACTTCCTGGGAGCACCGGTGCCGAAATGTTGGCCGGTTGCCACGCCTTCACGGGGCAGGAAAAACCCTCGGGCGGTTCTGGATGACCACGCCTGAGTTCAGGGCGCGGTAAAGGGGAGGATAGCGCAGGGCTGCGGGACAGGCGCTACCCCCGCATGGACAGGTTCAGCGGGCGATCAGGCGGGTTGGAGCCAGGAGGCCAGCTGCTGCCGGAGATTCGCTTGTCCTACAACGAATGACACCTCATACAGACACCACGCTGCACTGTCCAGGGGGTCCCGGGTCGGGTCCGAGGCCTCGCACATGGCGCAGAGGCTACGGGCCGCCAGGAACAGAGGATCAGGGCTGTCGGCTGCGCGGTGCAGCGGCTCGCCTGAATCCGCCGCCTCATCGGCAATAGCGTCAAATTCCTCAGCCTGCGTTCGTAGAGATGAACGCCCTGGCACGGGCTGACCTTGCCGGATGGCGTCTAGCTGCTGCGCAAACTGCAGGTGATCCATCCCAGCGGTGCTCAGGGCCAGTTCAATACTGTGGGCACTCAGGCGCCTCAGGGTCTCCGGTTCTTGGCGCTGCAGAAGCCGGGCCAGGGCTTCGTCTTCCAGCAGGCGACCGAGCTTCTCTCCATCCATCTGGTCATTCTGCTGCAAGCCGGTTCGCTGGCGCCCGCTTCCACCCCCACGGCTCTTGCCCGCCGGGAATGCGTCGGTCCTGCCATGGCCTCGACTGAAGGGGGGTAGACGCCTGCCCCTTTCCTGTGCCCATTCACTGCCATGGCATCGTCTGGGCGACTGGTGGACTCGTCGCCCGGGTCAGCGGTGCTCGACCAAGCCCACCGTCGCCAGCACCGGCCGCAGCACGTCCCAGCCGTCCTCGCCCTGGGGAGACAGCAGCGTCTGCGCCTCCAAGGCCAGGGCGCGGGCGGCATCGTGATCGCCGGTGTCCAGGGCCAGCGCGGCCTGCTCGGCCACGATCAGACCGCGAATAGAACCGGCGTTCAGGGTGCGGGCGCAAGTGTCGGCGTCGGTCAGCGCCGCCGCTGCGTCCCGGCACTGGCCCAGGCGGCGCAGGCTGGCCCCGTAGCGCCACAGGCTCAGCACGCGGCCCCGGGTGGGGGTTTCACCGGGCAGGGCGTCCAATGAGGCGCGGTACTGCTCGGCGGCCCGCTCAAACTGGCCACTCTGAAAATGGCTGTAGCCCAGCCAGTACAGGATGTTGGACCGGCGCGCCGGGGCGGGCCCGTGCGTCAGGGCGCGGTTCAGGGCCGCTTCGGCCTCGGGCCAGCGCTCCAGGCAGGCCAGGGCGGCGCCGCTTTCCAGCAGCAGCGCCGAGTGGTGGTCGGCGCTGAGCAGTGGGCCCCAGGTGTTCAGGGCCGCCTGCACGGTGGCCACTGCCGCCTCGTAGTCGTCCTGCTCGGTGCAGAACTTGGCGTGGTGTGTGGCGTGCTCGGCGTGCAGGGCGGGGTCCTGGGTGCGGTGGGCCAGGGTCTGCATGGCCGCCAGCGCCTGCGCGCGGGTGGCCGGGTCATCCAGATGGCGGCATAGCTCGCTGCGGGCGGCATGCAGGGCAAAAGCGGCCTGTGGCGGGGGGGAACCTGCTAGGGCCCGGGCATACAGGTCCAGGGCCTCGGCGTGGGCGTAGAGCCCGGCGGCCTCCTGCGCGGCCTGCTGCCAGTGCGGCCACGCCAGAGGGCCTTCGCCCGCCTGTTCGAAGTGGCGGGCCACCGCAGCGGCGGGGGTGCCCGGGGGGGCCAGCCGCGCCAGCCGGCCATGGAGCAGCCCCGCGCGCGGCGCCCCCATGCCCGCCGCCAGCACCCGGCGGTGCAGGTGGTGCCCAAAGCGGTAGGCCGGGCCCTCGGGCACGATCAGCCGGGCGGCCTCGGCGCGCTCCAGGGCGTCCAGGGCGGCCAGTTCGGGGAGGTCGCAGGCGGCGGCCACCAGGGCCACCGGAAAGATTTCGCCCCACAGCGCCCCCGCCTGCAGCAGCTGCCGCGTCTGGGGGCCCAGGCGCTCCACCCGCTGCGCGATGGCGGCGGCCACGCTGCTGGAAATGGGGACCTCGGCGTAATCCACCGTCGAGGCGTCAAAGGGGGTATGCCAGCGCCCGCCACGCTCGGTGAGCAGGCCGCGCTCCCGCAGATCGCGCAGGGTTTCGAGCAAGAACAGCGGATGCCCGGCGGTGGCTTCAAACAGGCGGCGGCTGAACAGCGGCGCCGGGGCCCCCGAGAGGCGCTCGATCAGGCGGGCTACCTCGGTCTCGCCCAGTTCGGCCAGCGCGAGGCGCGGGGGGTCCAGGCGGGCCAGCACAGCCTGAAGGTCGGCGCGGGCGGCCAGCTCGCCGGGCCGGGCGGTCAGCCACAGCCGGGGCACGCCCCGGTGCAGCGCCAGAAAGGCTGCTTCCAGCGTGCTGGGGTCCAGCCAGTGCAGGTCCTCCACGATCAGGGTGTGCCCGCTGCACAGGCTCACCAGGGCCTGGGCCAGTGCGTCCAGCAGGGCGGCGCGGTCGGTCAGGCCCGGGACGCCGGGGGCGGCCAGGGCGGCACTCAGCACCGGCCGCAGCCGTTCGGGGCAGCGGTGCAGCCCCGCGCTTCTCAGCAGGTCCAGCAGCGCGCCGTAGGGCAGCGGCGTGAGTTCCGCCGCGCCGCGCACCACCAGCGCGTCCCCGGCCGCCTCGGTGACCAGCCGGGTTTTGCCCACGCCCGCCTCGCCCAGCACCAGCGTCAGGCGGCCAGCGCGCAGGGCGGCGCAGTCGGCCTCGCGGCCCACCAGCGGCACGCCCGCCGGGCGCGGGCTGGCCGCCGGGCCCGACAGCAGCGCGTCCACCTGGGCTTTCAGGGCCACGGTGGCGGGCAGGGGACCTGCGCCCAGTTCCTGACGCAGCCGCCGCTCCAGGGTCTCGTAGGCGGCCAGGGCGTCGGCGGGCTGGCCCAGGGCCAGATGCGCGTCCATGACGGCGCGCACGGTGCGTTCGCGCAGGGGGTCCAGGCTCAGGGCGCGGCGGTGGCCCTCCAGGGCGGCGGCCCAGTGACCGGCCCCGGCGTGGGCGGCAGCGGCGGCGTCCAGGGCGCGCAACTGGTCTTCAAAGGCGGCCTGCGCCGTGGCCTCGTGCCAGTCCTCGAAGGTGGCGGCGCCCGGCACGCTCAGGTGATCCAGAAAGCGGCCCCCGGCCAGGGCGGCGGCCTGCCCCGGCTCGCCCCTGGCCAGCGCGGCGCGCAGTTCAGTCAGGTCCACGCGCACGCTGGGGCACAGGGCCAGCGCTGACCCCGACACCTCCAGCCACGCCCCCACCCCGCAGGCCCGCAGGCGGTGCACCTGCACCCGCAGGTTGCGCCGCGCCGCGCCCTCGTCCTGGTCGGTCCACAGCAGGTCGGCCAGCACCTCGCGCGGGGTCTGGCCTTCCAGGGCAAGGTACGCCAGCAGCGCCAGACTCTTGCCGGGGACGTCCAGCGCCCCACCGTCCAGGGTGACCTGCGGCACGCCCAGCGTCTTGAGATACAGCCCGGCCTGGGGGGTCATGTGGACCCTCAGTGTACGCCGGGGCGGACGCCGGGTCATCTGGGGTGCGGGGCACGCGCCCGCAGCGGGGTGGGGCGCCTCTGCAACGCCCGCGCAACACTCGCTCTTCTACGCTGGCCCACGATGAAGCCTGTTCGCCCCGACCCCAGCCTCCCTTTGCCCCAGCCGCCCGAGGCGGGGGCCGTCCCTGGCCCGGACAGCGGCCCCGAAGAGTACGTGCTGCGCATTGAACGCCGCCCGGGCGGCCTGCGCCTGCACCTGCGCGAGGGCCGCGCGCCCCAGCAACCGGTGACGTGGCGCGAATTCCCCGACACCGACGCCCTGCTGCGCCACCTGTGGACCCTGCTGGAGCCCGGCGGGCTGCGGTAGCGCCCAGGGCCTAGCGGGCCACGGGAAGGCTGGCTTCGCTCAGCCGGGCCCGCAACTCGGCGCGGGCCACCTTGCCGGTTTCGGTGCGCGGCAGGGCGGGCAGAACCGTCAGCCGGGGGCGCAGGCGGCGGGGAAGGACCGCTTCCAGCCGCTGGTGCAGCGTGGCCGCGCCGCCCTCTTCTGGTGCCAGCTCCACGAAGGCCAGGGGCGCCTGTCCGTATTCCGCGCACGGCACCCCGAACACCGCGCAGGCCCGCACGCCGGGCTGCGCGCACAGCACCGCTTCAAGCTGCGCGGGCCACACGTTCTCGCCGCCCACGATCATCAGGTCGTCGGCGCGGCCCCGCAGGTGCACGCGCCCAGCTGGGTCCAGGGTGCCCAGGTCCCCGGTGTTCAGCCACCCGCGCGACAGCAGGCCGCGCACCTGTAACTGGCCGTCTGGGGCCGTCTGCACCTGCACGCCGGGCAGTGGGGGCCCCACGCTGCCCGGCGTGGCGCGCAGGTCGTCGGGGGTGGCCAGGGCGATCAGGCCCGTTTCGGTGCTGCCGTAGAGGTTGAACAGCATGTCGCCCAGGCGCGCCTGGGTCTGCACCACCAGCGCGGGGTCCAGCGGCGCCGAGCCGCAAATGACCGTGTGGAGCGCGGGGGCGTGGCCCGCTTCCTGCAGCAGCCGGCGCAGCAGGGTGGGCACCACGACCAGCGTCCCCACCTGTTCCTGTGCCAACACGGTCCAGAGTTCTGCTGCCCTGGCCCCCCGGCGCAGGTGCAGCGGTGTGCCCAGCGCGAGGGCCAGCGCCAGGGTGCTGAGGCCGTGGCCGTGCCACAGCGGCAGGGGCAACAGGGCCGCGCGCTCCCGGGCGGGGCGCAGAGCCTGCAGCAGCCGCAGCCCCACCCGGCCGGCCGCCCGGGGTGAGACCCGGCGCGTGACCACCTGGGGCTCACCGGTGGTCCCGGAGGTCAGCAGCACCGGGCGGCCGGCGCGGGGCCAGCCAGGGCGGGGTGCGCTGGGTTGAGGCTGGCCGCCTGGGGCCCCCGCCGTCAGTGCCACCGTGGGCAGGTTCAGTGCGCCCAGCCGGGGGTCATCGGTCAGCAGCGCGCGGATGGGGTGGCCTCCCAGGCGCCGGGCCACCTCGTCGGGCGGGCCCGGGGGCACCAGCAGCACCCGCGCCCCCACCCGCAGTGCCCCCAGCAGCCCGGCCACAAAGGGCCGCCCACCCTCGCTGCACAGCGCGGCCCAGTCGCCAGGGCGGACGCAGGGGCCCAGGCGGGCCGCCACCTCATCAGCGCGTGCTTGCAGCTGTGCCCAGGTGGCGGGCCCGTCCGCATCGGTCAGTGCCAAGCGGTGGGGGGTGCGCCGCGCGTGCCACGCCACCAGTGCATAAAGGGTTGGCCCATGCCGCAGCACGGCTGCCGCCAGCCCCAGCAAGGCCCTTGGTGGTGCTGGAGCCAGCACCCCGGTGGCCGTGATCGCGCGCCACGCGGCCCTCATGGGTGGGCCGCCAGCCGGCTTTCCAGACGTTCGAGCGCCCCCAGCGCGCGGCCCAGGGCGTGTGGCGCCAGCAGGCCCGCGAGTTCCACGCCCCGCAGCCACCACGGCGCGGCGCGCACCACCGGACGCACCAGGGGCCACGTCACAGCCTGCGCGGCGTCCTCGGCACTCAGGGCAGGCAAAGCGCGGTAGGCGCGGGTGGGGGCGCTCATGGGGGTGCGCACCAGGGGCAGGTACACACTGGCCACCCGCACGTGCGGCCATTCAGTGCCAGCGGCGTGCAGCCACAGGTCAAAGCCTGCCTTGCTGCCCTGGTAGGCGCTCCAGCGCGGGGCGCCCACATGCCGCGCCGACACACTGGATACGTTCACCACCACGCCCCCGGCTGCCAGCGCGGGCAAGAGCGCCAGCAGCAGCGCCGCCGGCCCACTGAAATTCACCGCCAGCAGCCGGGACAGGTCCTGCTTGGCCTCGCCGTCCTGCGCCCGGCGCCGCACCGAGCGCCCCGCGTTGCTGATCACCGCGTGCAGCTGGGGGTGGTCCGCCCGCAGGCGCGCCGCCACCGCCTGCACCTCGGCCGGGTCGGCCAGATTGGCGGGGTAGACGTGGGCCTGCCCCCCAGCTGCGCGAATCTGCCCCGCCACGGTGTCCAGTGCCGCCTCCCGCCGCGCCAGCAGCAGCACAGTAGCCCCCGCCTGTCCCAGGTGCCGCGCGGTGGCCGCCCCAATCCCCGAGGACGCCCCCGTGACCAGAATGGTGCGCCCCGCCACTGCCCGCCGCAGCGCCCTGGGATCACGGCAGGCCGGCGGAGAGAGCAGCAGGCGGGCCAGGGCAGACATGAAGACATGATAAAGGTGGAGAGGCGGATGGCCTATGGCTCAAAGCCAGGGTTCGGACCATTTGATATGGAGGCCGATGGAATCGTTCAGAGCGACGATTCACTGCGGTCGGAGGGACTCGCAGAGCGGCAGAGCAGAGAGGGAGAACAGGCGGACGTTCGGGCGTAGCGCTGGCAATCCAGCTCTGCTGCGGATTTTGGGCGGTGCAGACAGAAACCTTGTCAACGGGCTATGGGGAGCGGGCCGACGAACCTATCCGCCTCCCGTGTGGACAACTCACCAAGGTGAGAACTTAGGCAGTGGCGCCGACAAGGGAGAACGGGGCTGCCGGCCCAGACAACGTTGTCGCAACTGCCCTCCCACAGCGCCCGAACAGCCCCCCGGCCCATGGCTCATGGCCCAAAGCCCATGGCCCCTTCACCCCACCGTGCCCTGGGCCGCCGGGTACGAGCCGATGATCTTGGCGTAGCTGGCTTTGCGCAGCACGCCCGCCAGGGCCTGGGCCACCTGGGGGTCCTGGGCGTGGCCCTCAATATCCACGTAGATCAGGTAACTCCAGGCGCGGTCACGGCGGGGGCGGCTTTCAATGCGCGAGAGGTTCAGGCCGCGCAGTTCGCCCAGCGTTTCCACCAGAAAGCCGGGGGTGTGGCGCACGGCGAACACAAGGCTGGTCTTGTGCGGCACCGGGCTGGGCGCCGGTTCCTGGCGCGCCAGGATCATGAAGCGGGTGTAGTTAAACGGCTCGTCCTCGATTTCGCGGGCCAGAATCGTCAGGCCGTACAGTTCGGCGGCGCGCGCGCTGGCAATGGCCGCCAGATCGCGCTCGCCACTGGCCGCCAGGTTCTTGGCGCTGCCGGCCGTGTCGTGCGCTGCCACCGGTTGCCAGCCGTGCTGCCGAATCAGGCCCGTGCACTGGTCCAGCGCGGGCTGCTGGCTCGCCACCCGCCGGATGTCCTGCAAGTCCACGCCGGGCAGGGCCATCAGGCAGTGCGACACGCGCACCACCACTTCCCCGGTCACATGCAGGTCGGTTTCGCTGAGCAGGTCAATGCTCTGGTGAATGGCGCCCATCAGGCTGTTTTCCACCGGCAGCACGCCGCAGGCCACCTCGCCGCTCTCCACGGCGCGCGCCACCTCGTGAAAGGTGGGGTAGCCGCGCGCCGTGGCCCCAGGCGCGGCGTTCAGCGCGGCGATCTCGCCGTACGAGCCGGGATTGCCCTGAAAGGCCACGGTGGGGGCAGAAGACTGACTCATGCCTGCGAGGCTAGCGCGCTGGACTGAAGCCCAGACGGCGGCACATAGACGTATGGCGCGCGTATCGTGGGCGGCGTGACCTCCATGCCTGATCCCATTCTGGACCTGGACGCTGTAACGCTGGGCGCCGCCACCCGCCGGGGCGACCTCACCTGCTCTGAAGTGACCCGGCTGTACCTGGGGCGCGTGGGGGCCCTGAACCCGGCGCTGCGCGCGGTGATCACGGTCAGTCCCCGGGCCCAGGCCGACGCCGACGCCCTGGACAGCCTGCCCCGCGCGGCGCGCGGCCCGCTGCACGGCGTGCCCATGCTGATCAAGGACAACATTGACGTGGCGGGCCTGCCCACCACGGCCGGCAGCGCCCTGCTGCGCGGGCATGTACCTGCCGCCGACGCCCCGCTGGTGGCCCGGCTGCGCGCGGCGGGCGCGGTGATTCTGGGCAAGGCCAACCTGACCGAATGGGCCAATTTCATGACCCTGGGCATGCCCAACGGCTATTCCAGCGCGGGCGGCCAGACGGTCAACCCCTGGGGCGAGGGCCTGGATACGGGCGGCAGCAGTTCGGGCAGCGGGGTGGCCGTGGCCGCCCGGCTGTGCGTGGCCGCCATTGGCACCGAAACCAGCGGCAGCATCGTCAGCCCGGCGCACCAGAACGGGGTGATCGGCCTGAAACCCACGCTGGGGCTGGTGCCGCGCACGGGCATTGTGCCCATCAGCCACAGCCAGGACACGGCCGGGCCCATCACCCGCAGTGCCCGCGACGCCGCCCTGATTCTCTCCGTGATTGCTGGCCCCGACGCTCACGACGAGGCCAGCCGCCGCCTCCCCGTGCCGGACCTGACGTTGATGGAAGCGGCCCTGAACGGCGCGGCCATTGGCATCATCCGGGATGAAGCCGGGCTGGACGAGCGCGAAACCGCCTCGCTGGCCCGGGTGCGGCTGGCCCTGCAGGAGGCTGGCGCGCAGGTGCAGGACCTGGACTTTCCCTCTCGCGCCGACCTGGGTACTCACGGCTGGGGCCTGGAAGTGCTGCTGTACGAGTTCAAGGGAGACCTGAACGCGTACCTGGCCGGGGTGGAGCACGGCCCGCACACCATGCAGGAGGTCATTGAGGCCAATGACCGCGACCCCGACCGCCTCCTGCGCTATGGCCAGACCCTGCTGCACGCCGCGCAGGGCACCCGGGGCGACGGGGGAGAAGCCGCCTACCGCCTTGCCCGCACCCGCGACCTGAACCTCACCCGCGCCCGGGGCTTCGACACCCTGTTTGCCCGGGGCCTGGACCTCGTGCTGTTCCCCGGCATTCGTGGCTACCACCTCGCCGCCAAGGCCGGGTACCCCAGCGTGGCCGTCCCGGTTCCCCGCGACGGGGGCGTGCAGCCCGGCGGCGTCCTGCTGGTGGCCCCCGCCGGCGCCGACGCCCTGCTGCTGGCAGGCGCCGCGCATCTGAACCGCGTGCTGGGCGGGGTGCGGTTTCCCAAGGGGTGAGTGGACAGTGGGGAGTGGTCTTGAGCTTTTGCCACTTCCCACTTCCCACTCCCCACTCCCCTATTTCTGCACGTCAATCCGAATCGCGCCGTCCAGCAGCCTCGCCATTTCCGGCACCGGCTGGTCGTCGCGGTGGCGCATGGTGCTCAGGCTGCTGCCTTCGGGGGCGCGGGCCACGGCGTCGGCAATGCGGATCTGGGCGCTGGCAATCGGCCGGGCCCAGACCATCGCCTCGCTGTTGCCGGTGCAGCCCGCGTGCGCCAGCCCGCGCAGGGCCCCCACCACGATCACGTCGCCCCCGGCCAGGATCTCGGCGCCAGGGTTCACGTCGCCCAGCACGATCACGCTGCCGGGGTAGGACTCGCGCATGCCCGCGCGCAGGGTGTGCGGCACGATCTGCAGGCGGGGCGCGGGCGCCTGCAGGTCGGGGGCTGCACTGGCGGGGGCAGGCACGCTCACACGCGGCGCGCGCACCCGGCCCGGTGTGCCGCCCGCCGCCCGGATGCGCTGCAGGGCCACCTCCAGCGCTTCGGGGTCGGCGTCGCCCTGAATTTCGATGGTCACGTGGCTGGCCAGCAGTTCGGTGCGGGCGTCCAGTGCGTCCTGTACGGCCTGCGCCGTGTCTCCGGGTTCCAGGAGCAGGTTCAGGCCCCCCAGCGTGCCGCGCAACTTCATGAGGCTAATCTAGCGCGCTCATGAAGTTATGGTGCCTGTGCGGCCCCCCACCCGGTGGCGGGGATGGTGTACCATGAGCTCCATGCTTTTCAAGGAGACCTCCTTTGGTGCAGCTTGATTCCGGCGCGGTCGTGGAGGGCCGCGTAACGCGCGTGACGGACTTCGGCGCGTTCATCCAGTTCGAGAACGGTGAGACGGGCCTCGTGCACATCTCCCAGATCGCGCATTCCTTTGTTCGGAATATCCACGATCACGTCCGCGAGGGCGAGAACGTGGAGGTCAAGGTGCTGGGCCGCGACGAGCGTGGCCGCCTGGACCTGTCCATCAAGGAACTGCTGGAAGAACCCGAAGAGGTGCCCCGTCCGCGCGCCATTGGGCGCCAGAGCCCCCAGTTCGAGGCCAAGCTACGCTCGTTCATGCGAGACGCCAAGGAGCGCACCACCGGCGGAGGCGGCAAGAAGCCTTCGACCAAGCGCAAGAAGTAAGCCGCGCCGCGCCCCGGCGCAGTGCGCCCCCACCCCTAGTTGGGTGGGGGTTTATTGTTGTGTTTTATGGCCCTGGTGGCGGCGGCGGCTGGGCTGGCGGCGCTGCCTCAAGGGGCCGCCTCAACCGCTGGGCCCCTTGCCATAGCAGGATTCCCAGGGCCAGCACAGCCACACCCACCTCTGCTCCCAGCAGGGGGTAATTTTGGACGTACCAGACCTGCGGGCGCTGTCCGTCGCCATTGTGCCGATCAGGAGCCCGGCATAGGCCAGCACCGCGCCGGTGAGCACCAGCGCCGCCGCACACACCTTCAGGAAAATGGAGAGGGCCATGCGCCCGGCCCTCAAGCCACGTGCAATGGCGTTGCGTCCGGAGCTTCAGTGCCGCGTAAGGCCAGTGCGGGCGGGCTTTAACCAAGGTGTAACGGGCGCGCGGCACACTGCCCGCATGAACCGCACCCTCTCCATTCTGGCCCTCACCAGTACCCTGGCCCTGGGCGCCCTGGTGGGTTACGACATCCGCGACCGCGCATTGGACCGCGCTGCACCGGCAGCCACCACGACCACGTCGCCTTCCGCGTCCACCCCGACGGCGGCGACCTCGGGGCAGATGGTCCCTGCCCTGGCGGCCACCCCCGCCAGCGAGGCCCGCGCCCGCACCGAGAGCGAGGCCAACACCGTGCAGGTGGTCAAGGCCCGGCGCGACGGGCTGGTGTACATCAGCGTGACCGAGAGCGACGAGGGCAGCGCCGAGGCCCAGCTGCGTCAGCGCCTGCAACAGCAGCTGCCCTTCGATTTCGGACTGCCGGACGGCGGCCCCCGCAGCGGCACGGGCAGCGGCTTTTTCATCACCAAGGGCGGCGACATTATCACCAACAACCATGTGGTGGAGGGCGCCAGCGAGATCACCATCCGCCTGCACGGCAGCGCCAAGACCTACAAGGCCGAGGTGGTGGCCCGCGCCCCCGACTTCGACCTTGCCCTGCTCCGCGCCGTGGGGGTGCCTGCGGCGCAGATTAAACCCATTCCGCTGGGAGACAGTGATGCGCTGGACGTGGGCCTCAAGGCCATTGCAATGGGCGCGCCTTTCGGACTGGATTTCAGCGTCTCGGAAGGCATCATTTCCAGCCTGGAGCGGCAGGTGGCCGTCGGCACCCGCGCGGTGGAACAGAAGGTAATTCAGACCGACGCCGCCATCAACCCGGGGAACAGCGGTGGGCCGCTGCTGAACAGTGCCGGGCAGGTGATCGGCGTGAACACCCAGATTCTGACCGGTGGCATTGGTCAGAGCGCGGGCGTGGGCTTTGCCATTCCGGTGAACACGGTCAAGAAGTTGCTGCCGCAGCTGCAGGCCGGCAAAGGCGGCGAGGACGCCGTGATTCAGACGCCCAGCCTGGGTATTGTCCTGGCTGAGCTTGAGGATCTGGGGGAGACCCAGCGCCAGCGTGCACAGTTGCCGGACGCGGGCGCACTGGTCAAGTGCGTCTACGAGGGCAGCCCCGCCCAGGCCGCCCGTTTGCAGGGTGCCCTGGCCTGCGCCGACCTGAGGCCCTCGTCGGCCCAGGCCGAGCCTACTCCTGACCTGCAGCGGGCGGACGTGATTACCGCCATTGACGGCCAGCAGGTGACCACCGTGAACGACCTGCGCGCCGCTGTGCTGGGCAAGCAGCCCGGCGACCGCGTGACCCTGCAGGTGCAGCGCGCCGGCAAACCGCGCGAGGTGCAGGTGACGCTGAAGGTGTTCCAGTTCCCCACGGCCCAGCAGTAAGGAGAGAAGAGAGAGCGGCGAGGTCACTGGCCCAGCCGCCTTTTCCTGCTTTAGCTGAACAGGGGGCCCAGGTCGGTCATGACGCCCGTGGGTTCGGCGGGGCCAAAGGCGTAGCTGCCAAACACCCCTAGAAAGTCGTCGTGGCTGAGGGTGCGCGTCTGGCCGCTGGGGCCGGTGGCCTGCACCTGCTCGCCCCGGGCGGTCAGGTGGTAGGTACCCAGTTCGCGCACGGTGGCTTTTTTGCCGCGCCCGGCGCGCAGCAGGGCAGTCACGCGGTATTCGCAGCCGCCCCGGACAGTCAGAAAGTGCAGCAGATCGGGCGCGCTTTGCATCGGCGGGGGCCAGCATAGCACCTGCTCTTTTGGGGAGGTCGGTACCGATGGGGGCGGCCCTGGGTCTGTCAATTGCCGCCCTCAACGTCTATACCCCGGAACCGCCGGGTCAACTTCAGGCCTCGAAACCCCCTTGGCCCGTGACCGTTCTGGCCGGCGCGGGCTCAGCGGTCCTTTTACACGGACTCCGATTGAACCGTTTCTGTTAACGATTCACTCGGGCCGGACGGACTCGCAGAGCTGCGGAGCACAGAAGGAGAAAAAGCGGGCTTTCGGGCGTGGCGTGGGCCATCCGATTCTGTTCGGGATTGCAGACGTTAGAGCGGTTGACCAAAGAACTCCCTCACCCTTCGCGGCGCGAGGCCCTCTCTGCAGCGCAGCTCTTCGAGTCCCACGAGGGGAGAGGGTCGAGAACCAACATCATCTTGATGTCAACTGCTCTAGATGACGGCATCCGTCCTACGCCACGACGGTGCCCTCGCCGTTCAGCGCGGCGGTGACAGGTTGCCCGGCGCGTGCATCCCCGAAAATCACCCGGCGCACGCCGCCCTGCACCGCCTCGGCGGCGCCCAGCACTTTCTTCTTCATGCGGTCCTGGGCAAATTCCAGATACGCCTCTACATTCGCCGCCGGAATCTCGCGGATCAGGCTGCTCTCGTCCGGGTAGGCGCGCAGCAGGCCCGGCACGTTGGACAGCAGCAGCAGCGCCTCGGCCTTCAGGGCCACGGCCAGGGCGGCGGCGGCGCGGTCACCGTCCACGTTGATCGCCACGCCTTCGTAGGAACTGGCGGGCGGGGTCAGCACCGGCAGGTAGCCTGCCGAGAGCAGCAGCTCCAGCAGCGCCGTGTTCACCCGCTCCACCGTGCCGGTGTGGTCGCCGCGCAGCACCTTCACCTTGCCGTTCTCCACGGCGCGCACGCTGTCCTTGTGGCGGCCCTCGAAAATCCGGCCGTCCAGGCCCGAGAGGCCAACGGCGTTCACGCCCAGCCGCTGCAGCCTTTCCACGATCCCCTTGTTCATTTTGCCGCAGTACACCATCTCGAAAATTTCCAGCGTCTGGCGGTCAGTAAAGCGTGACGTATAGCCGCTGGGGCTGGTCACGAAGCGGGGCGGGTGCCCCAGGGCCTCGGCCACGCGGTTGGTTTCGCCGCTGCCGCCGTGCACCAGAATCAGGCGCTCGCCCGCCTTCCAGCGGGCCGCCATATCGGTACACACCGCGTCGTAATCAATGCCCGCACTGCCGCCCACCTTCACCACAATCATGCGCGCCATGTTAACGGATGAAAGAAAGGAGGGTCAAACGTTTTTCAATTGAAAGGGGCGGTAGGGGTGTGGGCTCAGCGGCCCAGGAGTTGCAGCGCGATCATGCCCACCCAGCCCAGCAACCACAGGGCCAGCAGACGCCGGTACACGCGCTGGTACGTCGCCTTGCGCGTCTTGTGCCGGAACACCAGCTGCGCCAGTCCCGAGCCCAGGGCCCCGCCCCAGGCTTCCAGGCGGTGCAATCCGGCTTCGGGGGTGCGGCGGCGCCCGCCCTGGGCCCGCCTCTTGTCCTGCCACACCGCCACGAAGGCGGCCAGCCCCCACAGCAGTTGCCAGACCACGAACAGCCGGAAGGCCAGCGCCAGGACGTCCGGCAGGGTCACGTTATTGCAGGGTGCGCGGCAGCGCCTGGGTGGGCGCGATCTTCTTGGGCTCGCGGAACTCGATGTTCTCCCACTCGCCCTCTTCAATCACCTGCAGCGCCGGGTTCAGCGCCTGGAAGTGGGCCACCACCGCCTGCACCAGATCGTCGGGCGTGCTGGCGGCACTGGTAATACCAATGGAGCGCACGCCGCTCAGGTCCAGCCCCGCAAGGTCGGCGGCGGTCTCCAGACGCTCGGCGCGGCCACAGGTGTCAGCAGCCAGTTCCAGCAGGCGCATGCCGTTGCTGGAATGCGTGCTGGTGAGCACCAGAAACAGGTCCACGTGCGGCGCAATGGCCTTGACCGCGTCCTGGCGGTTCTTGGTGGCGTAGCACAGGTCCTCGCTGGGGGGCACCACCAGCCTGGGAAAGCGCGCCTTCAGAATCTCCACGGTGCGCCGGGTGTCGTCCACGCTGAGGGTGGTCTGGGTGAGCACCACCAGCCGTTCGGGGTCGGGCACCTGCACGGTGTGGGGGTCGTGCAGCCCTTCGCCGCTCTTGCCCAGCACGCCCACCAGAATGGTCTGTTCGGGCGCCTCGCCGCGCGTGCCGATCACTTCCTGGTGGCGGGCGCTGTCGCCGATCAGCAGAATCATGTAGCCCTCGCGGGCGTACTTCTTGGCCTCGGTGTGTACCTTGGTCACCAGGGGACAGGTGGCGTCAATGGTGCTCAGGCCCAGGGCGCGCGCCCGCTCGCGCACGGCGGGGCTGATGCCGTGGGCGCTGAACACCACAGTGTCGCCGCCGTCCGGCAGGGCGTCGATGTCGTTCAGGTCTTCCACGAAATGCACGCCGTGGCGCTGTTGTAGCCGCTCCACGACTGTGTGGTTGTGCACAATAGAGTGGTACACCGTGACCGGCTTGTCTTCGCTCTGCGCGGCTTTTTCCACCGCCTGAATCGCCATGACCACCCCCGCGCAAAAGCCCCGGGGCTTGGCCAGATGCAGCCGCTCAACCACGGCGGACCCCGTGGGAACGGAACTGGGAATGAGGGGCAGCCAACATGGGCCACAGTGTAGTGCCCGGCCGCGCCCCACACCGTGCGCTGCGGCCCCAGTTCAGCAGGGGGTGCCAGTTCAGGGCGCCATGATTCAGGGTCGGCGCAGCCAGCGCTCCAGGGGCACGGGGGCACTGCTGCTACGCCAGATGGCCTCGAAGCTCGCCTCCTGCTCGGCCACGGCGGCGGGGTCGCTGGTTGCCAGCGCCGCCTCGGCCAGCCCCAGGGTGCCCCAGGCGCTGAAATGGAAGTTCATGCTGCCCACCACCACCATCTGGCGGTCCACGGTCAGCGCCTTGGTGTGCATGGCAAAGTCCACGTAGTGCGCCTCAAAGCGCTCGTCGGGGATGCCGCGCCGCCGCATCTCGCGGCGCAGCAGCGCCACGCCCGTGCGGTTGGCTGGGGCCCCCACGCCGTAGTTCACGGCCAGCAGCCGTACCTGCACGCCCCGCTCCAGGGCCGCCAGCACCGCCCCGAAATACACCGGCAGGTCCTCGAACGCGCAGCCTTCGGGGTGCAGGTAGCCGTACCAGCACGCCAGCCCCGGGCTGAAGTCGGCCTGCATGAGGTCAATGCTGCGCTGGGCGGCGCCCAGCAGGGCCAGATGCGCGTCGTCGGCCAGCCCCTCACCCCCGGGGCGGCGGTAGAGCAGCCACGCGCGCGCCTGGCCGGCTGGCTGGGCCAGGGCAGCGGCCGGGGGGTGGCTGGGTGCGGGGGCAGGGCCCAGGGTGCAGGCCGCCGCCACCTCTTCGGGCGCCACCTGGGGCGGGCACTGCAGGGCCTCGCTGCGGCGCCACAGGTCGTCAAAGGCCGCCACACCCGCCTGCGCCACCGGACCGCGCAGCCGCAGGCCCAGGTCGTGCAGGTTGCGCCCGCCGGGCTGCGCGGCGGGCAGGTGCCACACCGTGAAGTTGAACCCGGCCGCCGTGACGTCCTCGCCATCAATCACATGCAGCTTGACGTGGCTGTGCGGAAAGGAAGCGTAGTTCAGCAGGGTCACGGTCCAGCCCCGCGCGGGATCGGCGAACGGCACCCCGGCGGCGCGCAGGTCGCGGGCCAGGGTCAGCAGCGGCTGGGGGGGACCGGGCGGGCCCAGCTGGGGCACGCCGCCCAGCAGCAGGCGCACCGTCAGGCCGTCCGGGTAGGCGCCGGGCGTGGCCTGCAGGCGGCGGTACAGCGCCCCCACCGCCTGCGCCAGCGTCCAGCCGGGGCGGCCCTCGCCGCCCTGCCACTCCATGCTGGTCAGCAGCACCTCGCGCCGCGCGCCCTCAACCTGCCGGGCAATCTGGCTGAAGGCGTCTTCCGGGGTGTCCAGGTCCTGCGGGGTGCGCAGGTAACCCACAAACGCGTTGCCGCACGACACGTCGCTGCCGCCCCGGGCACGCACCACGTTCCACACCGCCCGCTCCAGGGGCGCGGCCGGCGGCGGGCAGGCGTCCTGGGGCCAGTTCACCACCACCGGCGGGCGGGCAGGCCCCAGCGCCGGGGACACGGCCCCGGCCCAGGCTGCCAAGGCCCATACCCCCATCACTGCCCACCACCGCTTCATGCGCCGCGCAGCCTAGAGCATTTGCGCGTGCCCGTGCGCCGCAACTGCAGCCAGAGGCGTGGACTGGCGCAGAACAGCCTGGGGGACAAGGGGAGAGGGAAAGACGAAGCTCGGGTCAGCCGAAGGCGAGGGGTGAGCAGAGCGAACAAGAGAAAAAACGGAACCAGGGCGACGGACAGCAGAGTCGTCCCCTTCCCGACCGGCTTTGGCATTGGAGGAGCCCCTTAGAAGCCGCTGGGCCGGGCGGTGAAAGGCAAGGGCCGCCAGGGGAAATCTCTGGCGGCCCTGGGCTCCACGCTGCGGTCAGTCCACGACCTGAAAGCCCAGCTTCTGCGCCTGATCCACGAAGAAATTGATGTTCTCGGTCAGCGTTTGCGGGCCCAGGCTCTTGCGCCAGTGCTCGCCCGTGGCGGCGATAATCAGCGTTTCGGCGAGGCAGGCGGGTACCTGCCCTTCGCCAAACTGCAGGTCAATGTTGCTGGTCATGCCGCCGGGGGGGCGCACCACGCCGCCAGGAATCACGCGGACGCCGGGCAGGGTCAGCACACTGTCGTCCACATCGGCAGGGCGGCCTTCATCGAAAATCCAGGCGCCGGGTTTGACGTGCTGCGGAAAGATCACGGGGTTGGGATCGCTGGTGGCGCTGAAGATTAGGTCCGCTTCCTTCAGCGGCTCGTAGCTGGTGGTGGTGATGATCTCGGTGTCCTTGGCCGCGCGGCGCAGGGTGGCGGCGCTGCGCTCCAGACGCTCGAGGTCGCGGCCCACCATGATCAGTTTGCCCACCTGCGGGGCAATGGTGCGCGCAATGCCAAAGGCCACCACGCCGTTGGCCCCCACTACCCCGGCCGCCGCGTCCTTGAGGTTGCGGCCCTGCGCCGCAAAGTGCTCCAGAATGCCGGGAATCGCTGCCTTGATGGTGCCCGAGGTATACGCCCCGCCGTTGGTCACGGTGATGTCCGGCACGGCCGCCTGCACGTCCACGCCCTTGTTGCCCACCACCGACCAGAAGGCGCCCAGCCCAAAGACCTCGGCCCCCAGTTCCTGGGCCAGCCGCGCGCCCTCAATGGCGCGGCGGGTGGCGAGCTCTGGCTGGTCGCGGAACACATCGGGCAGCAGGGGGCTGGAAAGCAGATAGCAGCGGATGCGCTTGCCGTCCAGCGTGCGAATGCCGTGCAGTTCCCCCACTTTCATGGGCCGCATGCTTTCGGCCAGCTGGCGCACACCCTTTTCGCTGATAATGCCCCGCTCCACCAGGGGCCGCAGCCACGCAAAGCGCCGCGCACTCCAGAAGTTTTCCAGGGTCATGGGATGAATCATGAAGGCGGCCACCACCTCGTCGGGGCGGCGCCCGGCCAGCGGCACCGACTCGCCCAGGCGGGGTTCGGTGCCGTCCAGCAGGCGGCCCAGGTTCTCCTTGAAGCGCCAGGTGGCGGCCACCAGCAGCGCCAGCGCGCCCAACTTCGCAGCCGGCCCCAGCGGCAGCAGGGCCACCGCCAGTGCAAAGGCCAGCAGTCCGGCCAGGGTCGCCGCACTCACAAAGCCCCAGTACCCGGCCACCCCGGCATACACCACCACGGGCAGGGCCGCCACCCACAGCGGCACGGCACCCGTGACCGCCAGCGCCGCCAGCACCCCCAGCAGCAGCAGGTTGCCCCGGCCACGCGGCGGGGTTTGGCCGTACAGGGCGCGCGGCGGGTTCAGGTGGCCCAGGTACGCCGCCAGCGCCGCCAGAACCGTGACCTCCGGGCGGCCCAGGCTGGAGGCCATCAGCACGGCCACGAAGCCCTTGGCGGCGTCCAGCAGCGCGCTCAGCAGCGCCAGCCGGGGGCCCACAAGGTGCAGGACATTCTCGACCCCCAGGTTATGGGCGTTGGTCATGCGGACATTGACGCCCGCGCGGGACAGCAGCGTCTGCCCGGCGGGCAGCGTGCCCACCAGAAACGCCACGAGCAGCAGCAGGGCCGAAAGAAACACCATTTCGACATTGTAGGGGAGGGGGAAGTGGGTGGTGGGGAGTAGTCAGTGGTGGAACCGAGCAGGCCCCGGCACAAGGAGCCTGCACCAATAGGTGTGGCCTCTTGTGCCGCCCATCACCGACCCTCAGGTAGGGCCGAAAAGGGCCACCGGCACGCTGGACTCAACCCCGTAGGGGGAAGGTCCTCCTGCGCTCTGCAGGCTCTAGCCCCACGCCCTACTTCCCACTTCCCACTGACCCCTTACCCCTCGCCGGGTTTCAGATGCTGCGTTTCCCACACCAGATCGCGCAGCACCCAGCCGCTGCCGGGAAAGCGCAGGCCCAGGCGCAGTTCGCCCAGCAGGTAGTCGCGTACGTCGGCCAGGGGGGTGCCCTGGTCCACGGCGTCGGCCAGGGTGCGCTCGCCGTCCAGCAGGCGGGCCACCGGATGCAGGGCGGCGCGCTGCTTGGTGGGCTGCAGCTTCAGGCGCTGCCACTCGAAGCGGCCCCGGGGCTCCAGCACGCCCTCGCGCACATTCTGGGCCACGGTCTGGGCCACCTGAAACAGCGGCATCTCCGCGCTGATGGCCGCCGAGCGCACCGAGCGGCCCCCTGGCACATCAAACAGCGGCACGCGGCCCTCAAAGACCTGACTGGGGCTGCCGATCACCTGACACACCTGAATCCACTCGTCACTCAGGCGGGCCCAGTCGGTGGAAAAGTGGCCGTAGGGCCCCAGCGGCGCGCCGGTCACCGCGCGGGGCGAGAACATGAACATGCCGGCGTCCACCAGCAGGGGGCAGGCCTGAATGGCCTCGGTGCCCAGCCAGTCCAGAATGCCCCCCGACACGATCTCGCCGCCCACAAAAGCCACGGTGAAGGGCACGTCCGTCTGAACCTCCAGCACCCCGGTCTGACGGGTTGTGTGAATCAGCTCGAGTACACCCAGAAGCGGAACGTCGCTCAGAAGCCCTTGCATGGATGAGCGCACGGTACCATCTTTCGGTCAGCCCCGCGCTCCTGCACCTGAAGGGTGGGTCATCTGCCCTGGGCCGCCGCCTGCAGGTCGGCCCAGGCGCCGCCGAGTTCATGGGCCACATCGGTGGCACCCAGGCCGTAGCCAAAGGTCTGCGCGGCGCGCTCCCCGGCGCGGGCATGCAGGCGCACGCCCACCTGGGCGGCTTCGGCGGGGCCCAGCCCCTGGGCCAGCAGCGCGGCCAGCAGCCCCGAGAGGGTATCGCCCATCCCGCCGCTGGCCATCCCCGGATGCCCCCCGCGCGAGACGCTCAGGCCGCTTTCATCGGCCACCACGCTGGGGCCACCCTTGAGCACCACCACGCCGCCCAGCCGGGTCTGCAGGGCGCGGGCCGCCGCCAGCGGATCGCGGGTAATGTCCGGGGTGCCCACGCCCAGCAGCCGCGCGGCCTCGCCGGGGTGGGGGGTCCACACGCAGCGGGCGTGGCCCTGCCCGGCCAGTTCGGGTTGCAGGGCGTCGGCGTCCAGAACGGTGGGCAGCTCCCAGGCCAGCACCCGGCGCGCGTGGTCGGCCGCCCTAGGCCCCAGGCCCATGCCCAGCGCCACGGCGTCGGGCCGGGCCGGTGGCTCGGTGCCCTCCAGAAAGGCGCCCAGGTCCGGGTGACGGCAGACCATCAGTTCGGGGGAGAGCAGCGGGAGCTCCGCCGCCGAGTGCACCGTCACCAGCCCGGCCCCGGCGCGCAGGGCGCCCAGGCCCGCCAGCAGCGGCGCGCCGGCGGTACCTGGATGGCCACCCACGAGCCACACACGCCCGGCCGTGCCCTTGTGGGCGTCGGCATGGCGCACCGGCAGGTGGGCGGCCAGATGGGCGTCGGCTGGGCGCGTCGCCACCGCTTCGGCCAGGGCCCAGCCGGGCGGCAGCCGCAGGGGGGCCACAGCCACCTGCCCGGCGCGCGCAGCGGCCGGGCCAAACAGCAGCGCGGGCTTGGGGCCACTGAAGGTCACCGTTACGTCGGCCTGCACGCTCTGGTCGGCCACGGCCAGCTCGGCCTGCAGGCCACTGGGGAGGTCCAGGCTCAGCACAGCGGCGCCCCGTGCCCGCGCGGCGTTCACGGCCTGAATAATCGCCGCCAGCGCCGGGCGCAGCGGGGGCTGAAAGCCGGTGCCCAGCAGGCCGTCCACCACCACGGTGTCCGCGCCCGCCCGGCGGCCCAGGGCGGCTGGGGTGAGGGCCGCTGTCTGGCCGCCCACCGCCCGCCAGCGCCGCCGGTTGATGCGGGTCAGCGGGTGGCGGGAGGGCAGCGCCAGCACTGTGGCCGCGTGGCCCAGCGCCAGCAAGTGCCGCGCGGCCACAAAGGCGTCGCCGCCGTTGGCGCCCCCACCGGCCAGCAGCAGGGCCGGGCGGCCGGGAAAGGCACGCGCCAGCTCATCGGCCGCTGCGCGCCCGGCCTCTTCCATGGCGAGGTCCAGCAGGCCGGCCGCCGCCAGGCGCGCGTCCAGGCGCCGCACGCCGTCCGGGGTCAGCACGGCCTCGCCCGTTGCCCGGGTTGCGGTCATCTCAGCCGCCGCGCAGGGCGAGGTACACGATCAGGCCCAGGCCCGCCAGCAGCCCCCAGCGGAGGTTACGCAGCGCCGGGCTGGCGGCGAAGCGCTCTTTCATCTCGGCGTCGGTGTCGTCCTTGGAGCGTTTCATGGCAAGGCGCTGGCCCCGGCGAATGCTGCGCACGCCCTCGGCCACCTTGCCCTGGCGGCGCAGGGCCACGCCCAGGTTGTGGTGCCCGCCGTCGTAGTCGGGGTTGAGGCGCAGCACCTCGCGGTAGACGGCTTCGGCCTCGGCAAAGCGCCCGGCTTCCATGTCCAGGTTGCCCAGGTTGGTCAGGGCGCGGTAGTGGCCGGGGTCGGCCACGCGGGCCTCGTCCAGCACGCGCCGGGCGTCGTCGGCCTCGCCGCGCACCGCGTGCAGCACGCCCTGCATGTTCAGGGCCTCGGCCCGGGTCAGGGGCTGCGCCAGCGCCCCCAGGAGCCGCTCTTGCAGCGCCGCCGGGTCCGTTTCCTTCTGGCTGCCCTCCAGCGCATTCAGCGCCGCCAGCACCTCGTCGGGCGGCACCTGCGCGCGCAGCCCGGCCAGCAGCGGCTCGCCCCCGGCGTCCTCCAGGGCCCGCCGGTAGTCGCCCAGGGCCCGCCGGGCCGAGGGGTAGCGCCGGGCGCGCACGGCGTCCTGCACCCCGTCCAGCGCCCCCAGGGCCTCCTGCACCGCCGCCGTCTCGCCCGCCAGCCGCGCCGTGATGGCCGCGCGGCGCCAGTCGCCTGTCGCCACCAGTTCCCGGACCGGGGGCAGCGCCGGGGTTTCTGGCGGCCCACTCATGCCGGGCCCCGGGGGCAGCGAACAGGCGACCAGACCGCAGCGGCTCCTAAACGACTCACGCGCCGAGTATACTGACGCGTTTCCGGCAGGCCGCTGCACGTCCGTTCCGTGAGGGGCGCCTCCTGCAGCCCTTTTTGGCCGGCAACCTCCCCACTGACCCATGTCCCAACCTGACCCCACCCCGCGCGACCCTGCCCTGGCGCCGCTGTATTCCCCGGCGCGCGTGCGCGAATTGCTCACGCGCCACGGCCTGAAACCCACCAAGAGCCTGGGCCAGAACTTTCTGATTGACGGCAACATCCTGCGCGCCATTGCCGAAGCGGGCGGCGCCGAAAGTGGCGTGCCCGTGCTGGAGATCGGCCCCGGCCTGGGCGTGCTGACCCAGGAAATCGCCCGCCGGGGCGCCCAGGTCACTACCCTAGAAAAGGACGAGCGCCTGCGCCCGGTGCTAAGTGAGACCCTGGACGGGCTGGGCGTGCGGATTATCTGGGGCGACGCCCTGGACTTCGATTACGCCTCGCTGCCGGCCGGCACGCGCGTGATCGCCAACCTGCCCTACTACATCACCGGGCTGCTGCTGTCGCGCTTTATGCGCTCACCCGGCATCGTGAGCGCCACGGTGCTGGTGCAAAAGGAAGTGGCGCAGCGCCTCGCCGCCAAGCCCGGCAGCGACAACTACGGCTTTCTGAGCGCCATCGCCTCGTTGTACGGCACCGTGCGCCATGTGCGCGACGTGCCCAAGGGCGCCTTTTTCCCCGCGCCAGACGTGACCAGCAGCGTGGTGCGCCTGGACTTTGACCGCACCCGCCCGGCCCCCGAGCCCGAGTTCCTGCACTTTGTGGAAACCGCGCTGCACCACCGCCGCAAGACCCTGCGCAACAACCTGCGCCTGGGCGGCTTTGAGGGCGCGGCCATTGACGAGGCCCTGGCATCGGGCGGCCTGCGGGCCGACGTGCGCGCCGAGGACGTGGCCCTGGGTGACCTGCGTGACATGGCCGTCAAACTGGGCGTGGTACGGTAGTTGCACGCGTTTTTACCGCCATGATCGCCCTGTTTGTGCTCACTGAGGGCCCTGTGCGCCCTGGAGGTTTATGAAGTTCTACGTTATCGGCGACGTGACCGTCGACCATCTGTACCACCTGCGCCGCCTGCCCAAGCCGGGCGAGGAAGTCACGCCCACGCAGGCCAGCATGAAGCCCGGCGGTGCGGGCGGCACCATCAGCGTGACCCTGGCCCGGCTGGGCCACACCGTCACCCTGGCGGCCCGGGTGGGCACCGATCCTTTTGCCGAATATGCCCTGAGCCACGTGCGCGACAGCGGCGTGCTGGACAGCGCTATTCAGCGCGACCCCGAACGCCTGACCAGCACCATTACCGTGATGCAGACCGCCAGTGGCGAGCGCGCCATGATCAGCCACGGCGCCGCCAACCGCCAGCTGGACCCGGCGGGCCTGAAGGTCAAGGACATTGAAGGCTCAGACGCCCTGATTATCAACGCCTACGCCCTGACCGAAGGTCCGCAGCGCGAGTACACCCTGGCGGCCATCCGCGCGGCCCAGGGCGCCAAGAAACCCGTGCCTGTGTTTATTGACCTGGGCACCGGCGCTGTGAACAAGGTGGGTACCTCGCTGCTGGGTGACGTGATCGCCGCCGACTACCTGATGCTCAACCAGCACGAGCTGCAGGCCCTGACCGGCACCGGCTCGATCAGCGCGGCCCTGGCCCAGCTGGGCGCGGCCGGCGCGCAGCGCGTGGTGGTGAAGGTGGGCAAGATGGGCTCGATCACCTGGACCCCCACCGAAACCGAACTGGTGGACGCCATTCGCCCTGAAGGGCAGGTCGTGGACTCCACGGGGGCCGGCGACACCTTTACCGCCACCTTCGCCCACGCGGTCCTGAATGGGGCCGGCATGTCCGAAGCGGCGCGCGCCGCCAACGCCGCTGGGGCCCTGGCGGCCACCGGCATCGGCGCCCAGGAGCGCCCCATCACCCCCGCCGATCTGGCCGAGGTGCTCCCCGGCGTGGCGGTGCCCGCGCCGGCCCCGGCCCCCAAAGCCACCCGTGGCCGCAAGAGCACGGCCGGGTAAGAGGGGAGAGGGTCGTGTCCGCCTGGCCGGTCTGGCTGGGCGGCGCTTTGTTTTGGCTATGGGCTATGAGCCATGGGCCATGAGGAAAGGCGCATGGGCTCATGGCGTGTCAGCGGCGTTTTCCGGGAACGGAATAGGTGCCCGCAGCAGCCGGCGGTGCGGGCGGCCTTGGAAGGCGATGGTTGGGCCCGTGGGTGAAACAGGCTGCCGTTGCTGGCCCAGAGCTCATGGCTCATAGCCCATGGCCCATGGCCTACAGCCCCCCGCTGTACCCTGCTCCCATGAGCTACAACCCAGACGTTCCCACCGTTCGCCGCCCGGTGTATGCCCGCCGGGGCATGGTCGCCACCTCGCAGCCGCTGGCCGCGCAGGCCGGGCTGTGGGTGCTGCAGCAGGGGGGCAACGCGGTGGACGCCGCCATTGCCACTGCCGCCGCCCTGACCGTGGTGGAACCGACCAGCAACGGGATTGGCGGCGACCTCTTTGCCCTGGTGTGGGCCGGGGGGGAACTGCACGCCCTGAACGCCAGCGGCGCGGCCCCCGCCGCCCTGACCCTGGACGTGCTGGCTGCGCAACACGGCGGCCAGATGCCCCGCTTCGGCTGGACCCCGGTGACGGTGCCCGGCGCCGTGCGCGGCTGGGCAGATCTGCACGCCCGCTTTGGCCGACTGGACTTTGAAGCGGTCCTGACCCCTGCCATCCGGTACGCCGAGGATGGCTATCCGCTTTCCCCCGTTCTGGCGGCCAACTGGGCGCGCGCCGCCGGCATTTACCGCCGCCTGAACCGGCCCGAGATGACCGAGTGGTTTGCCACCTTCATGCCGGAGGGGTTCACGCCCGCCCCCGGCGCGCTGTGGCGTTCACCGGGGCATGCCCGCACCCTGCGGGAGATTGCCCGCACGAACGGCGCGGCGTTCTACGAGGGCGAACTGGCCGCCCAGATCGACGCCCACGCCCGCACCGGGGGCGGTTCCCTGACTGGCGCCGATCTGGCAGCACACCGCAGCGAATGGGTCACGCCCATTCACACCGAGTTTGACGGCCACCGCGTCTACGAGATTCCGCCCAACGGCCAGGGCATTGCGGCCCTGATCGCGCTGAATGTGCTCTCAGGCGTGGACCTGCCCGCGCGGCGCGATGACCCCCAGGGCCTGCACCTGCAGATTGAAGCGATGAAGCGCGGCTTCCACGATGCCCACAGCTACGTGGCCGACCCGCGCCACGTGCCCGTGGACGTGTCGGGGTTGCTGTCCAGTGCCAATGCGCAGGCCCACCGCGCTCACCTGGGGGGGCGCGCCCACGACCCCCAGACCCGCGCGCCCAGCACCGGCGGCACGGTGTACCTCGCGGCGGCCGACGAGGACGGCGGCATGGTCAGCCTGATCCAGAGCAACTACATGGGCTTTGGCAGCGGCGTGGTGATACCCGGCACCGGCATCGCCCTGCACAACCGGGGCCACAACTTCCACACCGACCCCGCCCACCCCAATGCCCTGGCGCCGGGCAAGCGGCCATACCACACGATCATCCCGGGCTTCCTGGGCCGCACCGACGGCACCCCGGTGGGCCCCTTTGGCGTGATGGGCGGCTTCATGCAGCCCCAGGGGCACCTGCAGGTGGTGCTGAACACCGTGCGCTATGGCATGAACCCCCAGCAGGCCCTGGACGCCCCGCGCTGGCAGTGGCTGGACGGCCTGCGCGTGGAGGTCGAGCAGAGCCTGGGCGAGGGGCTGACCCGCGAGCTGATCGCCCGGGGCCACAGCGTGAGCGTGCAGCCCGAGGCCGGTTCGTTCGGTCGGGGTCAGATGATCCGCCGCGACCCCGTCAGCGGCGTGCTCGAAGGCGGCACCGAAACCCGAACCGACGGCCACATCGCGGTGTGGTGAGCGGCGCGGCGAAAGTCGCTTGAGGCCTGGGAAGGAGACAGGCAGACTGCGGTCATGCGCCGCGCTCTGCTGTTCCTCCCCTTGCTCCTGACCTGGGCCCGTGCCGGTGGCGCCGAGCCTATTGCACGCGCCGATGTGCTGCGCTGGGTGCCGGGGGTGCGTCAGGCGGTCTTCACGCCGCCCAGTCCGACCCGGCAGGAGCCTTTTACATCCAAATTGACTGTACAGGTGGGCCGTCTCCCCGTGCAGGTGTTTCTGAGTGCCGGTGGCGACGCCAATGAGGCCCAGCCGGGCCGCATCACTGGCCTGCTGGCGTGGGTGCCGACGGCGACCCCGGGCCCTGCGGAAAAAGAGGCGCTGGTGCGGGTGGTGCTCACCCATCTGCGGGTGTGCGCCAGCGTCACGGAGACTCAGGCCGCCCAGATTCGGCTGTTGGCCGGCCTGGACTGGCAGGCCCCCCTGGGTATGCAAGAGCGACAGGTGGGTCCCTTTCAGCTGAGCTGGGCCGATGGTGACGGTCTGAACGTGGCCGGCAGGGACCGGGGCGGCATGATCGTCCGCTGGCCCGGGGCGCCCAGCCGCTGCACGTTCTGAACTAGGGCCTGTGGTGTGACTGGTCCAGGCAGCCCTCAGAACGCCTTGCCCGGCAGCCGTTGCCTGTCTTCCACGCCTACAGCGCCTTTGTGGTGAACACCATCACCTCGCTGCGGTCATCCAGCGGCCCGCCCTGAAAGGAGCCCGTGACGCGCGGGCTTTCAAATCCGGCGAAGCGCAGCAGCCACTCCATTTCAAAGCGGGTGTAGTAGCGCTGGGTGAGGGTGTAGTGGCGGCGCCTCAGTGTGCCGTCGGGCGCAGTCGTGTCCACGTGGTACTCGGTGGTGATGTGCTGGCGGGGCTTGTCGTGGCGCTGCACCAGAAAGACGTCGGTGCGGCTGCCGTCCGGGGCATGGAAGGTTTCGCCCTCGTGGCGCACGGTATTGGGCTTGCCAAAGCGCGGCACGTACAGGTCGAACGAGAAGATGCCGCCCGTGACCAGATGCGCGTGAATGTTCTCCAGGGCCTGCACCTGTTCATTCGGGGTGTACAGGTGCATCAGGGCATTGAAGGGGGCGATGACCGTGGCAAAGCGGTCCTGCAGCCCAAAGGTTCGCGCGTCCCCCTGTACGTAGCGCACCGCCAGCCCCTCCTGCGCCGCGCGTCCCTGCGCGCGCTCAATCATGCGCGCGCTGGGCTCCAGCCCGGTGATCGCCACCCCCCGCCGCGCCAGAAAGGTGGTCACCCGCCCCGTACCCGACCCGATTTCTAGCACCGGCCCCGCCGCCTGCTCCGCCACCCGCGCGTAGTAGTGCAGGTCGTCGCGGTAGACGTCGTACTGGTGGTCGTACAGGTCGGCAAAGTCGTCGTAGTTCACAGGGAGAAGAGTAAGGGGGCCATGGGCTCTGGGCCATGAGCCATGGGGAAAGGCAGGGAAGGTGGGCGGGACCGCTGCCTGCTTCCCCCATTCCGGCCGCACCTCCCGATCTTTGCCTCATGGCCCAAAGCTCATAGCTCATGGCCAAAAAAACACCGCCCCCCCAATCCCGGGAAGGCGGCAGGAACCCTCCGGCCCCTCAGTTCACCCGCACGCTGTTGGCCAGGGTGCGCACCACGGCCTCGTTTTTCGAGTAGTCCTTGAGGTTGCCGGCAATGGTGACCACTAGCATGCGCCCGCCTGCGCTGGTGACCATCAGCTCGCGGCGCAGTTCGTCGCCCTGGCCGGGGGTGGTGAACACGAACTGCGCCCACGGCGCGCCGCCCACCTGCACCAGATTGGCCTTGAGCGTCTTGATGTTCGGCACCTGGGCGCGAATGACACCGGGGAACTGCTCGACCAGCTTGGCCACTTCGCCCTGGGTCAGCTTGCTCGTGCGCCACTCAAAGGCCACGCTGACCTTGCGGTCCTCGGTCATGAACACAGCGTCGGGGCGCCCAGCGGCCGAGGGGAAAGCGGTACGAATGCCGGCGGCGCTCAGGGTCAGCAGTTTGGCGTTCGGTTCAACCGTCACTGGCACGTTGCCCAGCTTCACGGGCACGGCACTGGCGAGGGTGGCCGCGCTCAGGGCCACGGTCAGGGGTACAGAAAGGAAGCGCCTCATGTCTGTGCCACCCTACCCGGCGCAAGGTGGCTGCTCATGAACTGGACATGAGGAATGTGCGACACTTGAAAGTTTCGGGTGAGGGCGCTGAAGCTTGCAGAGAGGCCTGGATAAGGGCCTGGACGAGGCTAAGACAGCTCTTCTAAACGCTTGTCCTGGCTACAACCCAGCGGTTACAAAGCCGGCCGCCCGCGCCCCAATCATCATGGCTGTGGCGTTGGTGTTGGCGTGGATGATCCGGGGCATCACGCTGGCGTCGCCCACCCACAGGCCCTGGGTGCCGCGCACCGCCAGAAGGCGGTCCACCACGGCCCCGTCGCCGTCGCCCAGGGCGGCCGTCCCCACCGGGTGGTACAGCGTGGCGCATTCCTGGGCCACAAAGGCACGCAGCGCCGCTTCGCTGCGCACCCCCTCGCCGGGCAGCACCTCGGCGCCGCGCAGGCCGCTGAGGGGCGGGGCCGCCGCGATCTCGCGCGCCTGCCGCACCGCTGCCACCAGACTCTGCCGGTCACGCTCGTCGGTCAGGTAGGCCGGGTCCAGCACGGGCGGCGCCATTGGATCGCGCGAGGCCAGCGTCAGGCGGCCCCGGCTGTGCACATCCACCAGCACCGGCCCCACCGAGAAATGCGCGCCGGGTGCGGTCTGAAACCCGTGGTCGCGGAAGTAGGCGGGCCCGAAATGAAACTGAATGTCTGGGTCCTCGTCGGCGCGCAGGCCCGGGCGGGCGTGGGAAAAGGCGGCGGCCTCGGCCACGTTGCTGCTCAGGGGGCCGCTGCGGTTCCAGGCGTAGCGGGCCAGCGCGGCAGCGGGCGGCCCACTGTCCAGCGAGGGCACCAGGGACCGGGTAATCACCGGCACCGCGAGGTGGTCTTGCAGCCCCGCGCCCACGCCGTCCAGGGCCACCTTCACCGGAATGTTCAGGCGGCTCAGCTCTGCCCGGGGCCCCACCCCCGAGAGCATCAGCAGCTGCGGCGTCTGAATCGCCCCGGCGGTCAGCAGCACGCCGCCCGCCGGGGCGTCCAGAGTGCGGCCCTGCCAGCGTAGGCGCACGCCTGCCGCCCGGGTGCCGTTCCACAGCAGTTCCAGCACGTGGGCGCCTGTCAGGACCGTCAGGTTGGGGTGGTGCAGTACTGGCTGCAAAAAGGCGCGAAAGGCGCTGTAGCGTTCGCCGCCCCGGTGGTTGCTTTCCAGCAGGCCCGCGCCCGCCAGCTCGCCGTCGTTGAAGGTATCGGCCGCCCGCAGGCCCAGCCCCAGCGCCGCCGAGGCCACAAAGGCGTGGCTCAGGGGGTGCGACTGCGCCCGCGCGCCCACCGGCATGGGCCCGCCCTGGCCCCGGGTGGGGGAGGCGGGGCCCCGGTAATCTTCCAGCGCGCGAAAGGTGGGCAGCACCTCGGCCCAGGTCCAGCCCTCACCCCAGGAGTCGAAGTCGCGCTTTGAGCCGCGAATCCAGATGGTGGCGTTGATGGCGCTGCTGCCGCCCAGCACCTTGCCGCGCGGCCAGTAAAACGCGCGTCCGGCGGCGTGCGGCTGGGGCACGGTGGAAAAATTCCAGTCCACTCGAGTGCGAAAGAGCTTGGAAAAGGCCCCCGGCGCGCGGATCAGGGGGTGGGTGTCGGGTCCGCCTGCTTCCAGCAGGAGCACCCGCAGCCCGGCGTCCAGCAGCGCGCGCGCCGCCACGCACCCGCCGGACCCGGCGCCCACCACCACCACATCTGCCTGCCCCCGACTGCCTGTTGTCATGTGCGGCGAGTATAGACGGGGGGCGCGCCGCCCGGCCCTGGCCGCTACACTTCCCCGCATGAGCCTGACCCTTCCCACCGGCTTTACGGCCGCCGCCCTGGCCGCCGGAATCAAACCCAGCGGCAAGACTGACCTGAGCGGTGTGGTCTCCAGCCACGATTGCACCTGGGCCTTTTCGGGCACCCGATCCACCACCGCCGCCGCCTGTGTGGGCCGCAACCGCGAGTTGTACGCAGCGTGCGGGCCCGTGCGTGCCCTGCTGGTGAATGCGGGCAACGCTAATGCGGCCACGGGCGCGCGGGGCGAACGCGACAACGCCGACATGGCCGACGCCTTTGGCAGCGTGCTGAACGTGCCCGAACAGGCCGTGCTGACCGCCAGCACCGGCATTATTGGGCACCTGCTGCCCATGGACCGCGTCCTGAGCGGCATTGAGCACCTTTCAGACGACCTGCAGCCGGGCGCCGACCTGTTCGCCAGCGCCATCATGACCACCGACACGCGCCCCAAGACCGCACAGGCCACCCTGAGCACCGGCGCGCGCATCGTGGGCACCGCCAAGGGCAGCGGCATGATTCACCCGGACATGGCGACCATGTTCGCCTTTGCCTTTACCGACGCCGCTGTGGAAAGTGGGGCGCTGCGCGCGGCGTTCCCGGCCATTGTGAACCGCACCTTCAACGCGGTCACCGTGGACGGCGACACCAGCACGAACGACATGGCCGCCGTGCTGGCCAACGGGCAGGCCGGCGAGGTGCCCCTGGCCGAATTCCTGGCCGCCCTGGAAGGCGTGATGCGCGACCTTGCCCGGCAGATTGCCGCCGACGGCGAGGGGGCCACCAAACTGCTGACCGTGCAGGTGCAGGGGGCCCGCACCGAGGCCGAGGCCCTGGCCGCCGCGCGCACCTGCTGCGTGTCCCCGCTGCTGAAAAGCGCGGTGCACGGCAACGACCCTAACTGGGGCCGCGTGATCATGGCCGTGGGCCGCAGCGGCGCGGCGGTGGACATTGCCCACCTGAAGGTGGGCGTGCAGGGCCAGCCGGTGTTCGCGGGCCAGCCCCTGGCCTACGACGCGGCGGCGGTGAGTGAGAGCATGAAGGCGAAAGAGGTTGTGTTCACCGTGGACCTGGGCGTGGGCGAGGCCACGGGCGAGGCGTGGGGCTGCGACCTGAGCGCCGAATACGTGAGCATCAACGCGGAATACACGACCTGAGCGCAGGGGATAGGTGGAGAGCTTGAGACGCGCGTAATCTGGAACCCTGACGCCAGAAAGGTAGGAAAAAGCGTTCGACATCCGGTGTTGTCAGAGCCTGAAAACGCCTGCCGGGTGGCACAGGAGAAGTGGGCTCGGTCAGCTCAGAATCGCTCGAATTCCCTCACCTCGTCTGCCACATTTGGCGTGAGGAGGTGACGTGTGACGACGACCCCACTGCGCGCCCGAACGCCCGCCCAGAGCCCATCCACTGCGGCGGCTAGGCCCGCCAGTCCTGCTCCTGTGTCCCTGGCCAAGCCGCAGAAACCGGCTCAGCAACTCACCAATACCCTGACCACTGCGACCCGGGCCGCCACGTAGCAGACCCGGGTTGCCCTGAAGAAAATCAGCCGTCCCAACGAGGTCCTTGCCAATGAACTCCTGCATCAGAATTACGCTGTTGCTGTGGCGGGCAGCGCCGCTGTCAAGGCTGGGCAGGTGTTCGGGCCTTCCGGCACCAAACAGATTCAGGCCATCAATCAGGCGTTGGCAACGGCTTTCCTTCAGCCGGCAGGCCGAACAGCCAACATCGAGGACCTCCGCGATCTGGCCCGTTACCGGACTCAGCTTCTGGCTGACCTGACCGATGCTGGGTCCAATCCGGCCCGCAGAGCTGAGGTGAAGGCCAAGTTGGCGGCGGCCTATGCGCTGGCCCAGAAGGCGGCCGTCAGTACGGGCCGTGAGAAGGCTGGGGCGCTCTATGCCTTGCCCCAGGCCGTGGTGCCTTACAAAGTGTGGTCCGCCACGTACAACGAAACGGCCTTGAATCTGGCCGTGACAGGTTCGACCCGTCAGGTGAAAACCATTGGTGACACGCTGAGCCATGACATGCTCAGCTCCGGTGTGGGTGAACTACCAGCGCTGGGCGCCGGTATTGTTGGCGCGGTTCTAGGTGTCCGGGCCATGGGTGGTCGCAGCGCGCCACCCCAGGGTGGGACTCAGCCACTGCCCCAGCGAGGCACACCAGCGCGCCCAGCCAGTGAAACGGGAACGCGCAGTCAATATGAGCAGGCGCAGCAGCAGGCCAGGGCCAGCGCATGCAAGTACGACGCCAAAAAGGTCACTTCCAACCAACTCTTTCTGGACGTGAATCCTAGTGTCCGAACGGGTGAGACCCCGCAGCAAGCCGCCGCGCGGGTGCAAGCCGCTAATGCTGAACTACGCGCGCGGTTTCCCAAGATTGGTCAAGTGGACGGCCTGCTCAAAGATGTGCGCCCACATGTGGTGAGCAATGATTTTCTAGCCCGAGCACAACTCGATACAGGCGGGCAGATCAGCTTGCAAACAGGGAGTGCCGCCAAATTGGCGATTCCAGCACCCAAAGGCGTTGTCGTCGAGCCTATTCCAGGTTCAGCGGGAAAACCGATAGGCCGCTTTGAGTTTTATAACACCCCAGGTGGGCCCCGCAGCGGTTTTCTCTCTGGCGCAAACGCCATCTTGCCATCAAGCGGTGGATACAACATCAAGTTCCTGACCGAGATTGGAAAGACCCCGCAAAATAGACCCAAATATGGAGAGGCGGCCCAGTGGAAGGCAGGGACCGAGCTGCCTGAGGGTTACCGCTATCAACTGGCGCAGCGCACAATGATTGAACGGGGTTTTGCGGGTGGACATTCAGCTGAGGCTTGGAAGAAGGCGCTCGACATATACGGTGATCAAGCGATCGTCAATAAGGCGGCAACCAAAACTATTTCATACAAAACTTCGTCTGCTGGGAAACTTGATACAGCCAGCCAGTATACATACAGTTTCAAAGGTCGTGCGGTGAAACAGCCCAAAACAGTTGGCGGAACCGCCAAGACGCTTGAATCTCTGGAGCCGGTTATAGCCAACCAGGTGGGGAGGTTTTTGTCTAGTAAGCCATTGACGACGGATAATCAGGTGATCACAGTGGAAGTCCCTGTCTTGAATAGATCCAATAAGACGATTATGATGCCCATTGATGTTCGTATTGTTAAAAATCAAGTGACTGGTCGATTGGAAATCACAAGCTGGTACCTCAATGATAAAGCATTTACCATTGGAGGCTTGAAATGAATTATAGAGTGGTAAATTTTAGGAGTGATGGCTCGTATTTCATATCTGACGACCCTGAGAATATTCTTTACACCTTCATTTCGGGAACCGTAGGTGACATCATACAAAAAAGAGTCAATAATTCTTCTGGATTTATGAAGCGATTTGATCCTATGGGCGAGGGCTATTACATTTATGCTCTTGGCGGTGCATCTCGAACCATCTATGCCCCTCAACCTAATGACCCTGAGCCGCAAGCTGAGGACGAGTGGACGGTTGATACAGAGGGCCCGTATAGGTCAATCTCCATATCGGGCGACGAGTTGCGGCACCTCTTCCGGCAGGTCATTACCGGCTTATTGCCTCGCCACCCAGAACTTGCCGCCGTTTATGACACCTGAGGGAAAGCCCGATTGTCGCGTGCACAGCCTCCACGTAGTCGGCTTGGCAATGTATGGAGCAAGCCTCAAGAACCCCTAAAGGTGCGAACGTTGCCGATCTGACACCGGTCCTGCCTCAGCGCTGCTTACCTTGACCCCATGACTGGAACCGCGCGGCAGATCACCCTGGTCCTGGCCACCCTGCTGACCCTGGTGATGAACTATCTCAGCAACGCCCTGCCCCTGTTCGGCAACACCAACAAGGCGGTGAGTGACTCGCTGCCCAACGCCTTTACGCCTGCTGGGCTGACGTTCGCGGTGTGGGGGCCGATCTTCCTGGGCATGCTGGTGTTCGCCGTGTACCAGGCGCTACCTGCCCAGCGCACGGCGCGCTATGACCGGCTGTTCTGGCCGTTTCTGCTGGCCAACCTCCTGAACGTTTCCTGGCTGCTGGCCTTCCAGAGCCTGAACATCGCCCTGAGTGTGCCCATCATGCTGGCGCTGCTGGTCAGCCTGATCTGGCTGTACCTGACGGTGCGCGGCCTGAAGCCCCTGGGCGCCGAGGCGCTGGCGTTGCAGGTGCCGGCCAGCCTGTACCTCGCCTGGATCAGCGTGGCAACCATTGCGAACGTCACCGCCTTTCTGGTCAGCATTGGGGTCACGGGGGGCGCCCTTGGCCTTAGCGCGCAGCTCTGGTCGGCCCTGCTGGTGGTGATAGCCGCTGTGATCGGGGTGTTCTTCCTGGTGCGCTTCCACGACTACGCCTTTGCCACTGTGCTGCTGTGGGCCTTTTACGGGGTGTATGTGGCCCGCACGGATACGGCCATCGTGGCTCTGGGCGTGCTGGTCGCGGCGGCGCTGGTGGTGCTGGCCGGGCTGGCCAGCCTGAGGGGGCGGAAAGCCGCGCTGTAAATCCGGTCTTCTCTCTAGCCCCCTCTGTCATGGAGGGGGTTTTTGCGTGTGGTTGCTGCAGAGAGGTGCTGGGTCCAAGAACGCTTGCCTCTGCCGCCCTGGACGGGGTTGTGGCCCTCCTCGGCTTCCTTCTTTGCTCATACGGGCTGCTATTTCTGGATCATCAAGGGAAGAGCTGGAGGGTTCCCCTCTTTGACGCTGTTCCAGCCCACTTCCCCGACATCTGCCGCTTCTCTGCTCCGCCGTTCTGCAAGTCCCTCTGGCCGTTGGCAGGATGTATCAGTCCCAGTCCCAGGTGCGCCAGTCGCTGGGCTGGGCTTCGCTCTGCCGGCGGGCCTTGGGGGCGGCGCCGTCCGGGTGCGGGTACCAGGGGTAGGCGGCGGCCAGCGCCTCATCCAGGCGACGGCGCAGCAACTCGGCCAGGGCCACACGCTCGCGCTCGCTGAGGGGCGCCAGGGGCGCAGCCAGATGCTCCAGCACGGCGTCCAGCTGCGCCAGATACGGCGCGCGGGCCTGCCGCACCGCGCCCCTGCGCAGCGGCTGGGGCTGCACCACCGGCACAAAGGACGCCGCCGCCGCTTCCAGGGCCTCGGCGCGGGCTTGCGCGCGGGCGGCGCGGGTGCGTTCGGCGCGTTCGCGGGCGTCGGCGGCGCGGGCCTGGGCGGCCAGAAAGGTGTCCTGACGCTCCACCTCCAGCACCCGGGCTTCCTGGTACAGCTTGACGGGCGGCAGGCGGCGGCGCCCCATCTTCAGGCCATTGGGGCGCGTCTGATCGTGCTCGCCCAAAAAGCGGCGAATCAGCGCTGGGGTCCAGCCCCGGTCCTTCAGGTCCTGGGTGGCCAGAAAGCCCGGGGGATTGACGGGGGGCCCCTCCTTGGCGCGGGGTTTTTTCGGGCTGGCCACCGTTACCCCCCTTCACCCGGCCACTCGCGGCGCAGCAGGTCCAGCCGCACGCTGTCGTGGCGCTCATTGCCCACCAGCCGCGCTTCGCGCACCCGCCCGGCCTCCTGAAAGCCCAGCCGCTGCGCCGCGCGGATCATGCGCGTGTTGCCGCTCCAGGTGGTGAAGGTCAGCACGTGCGCCTCGGTTTCGTCCAGGGTGGCTTGCACCCACTGCCGCAGCGCCGCCGTGCCCAGCCCCTGGCCCCAGTGGGCCGGGTCGTAGATCAGCACGCCCAGGTCCCACCAGCCGCCGCTCGCCGGGTCTTCCTCGGCGCGGTTGACCATGCCAATGCACTGGCCGCCCAGGTCAATCACGCGCTCGTGCAGGCTGGGGGGCGTCTCGGCCAAACGCTCGGCGTACCGCTCCAGGGCCTCTGTGGTCTGGGCCGCGTGAAAGTACGGCGCGTCCCACTGGCGCCATTCGGCCGCCGGGTCGGTCAGCCAGCGGCGCAACACGCTCAGGTCACGCGGGCGGCGGCCCCGCAGGGTCAAGGCAGGAACACTCACGCCGCGCATGCTGCCATATGACCCCGGGGCCGGACTGTACGCGCGCCCTGTGGGGCCGGCTCTGTGCTCCGGGTGGCTGGCTCTGCCGCCCCCCACCGCTGTCACGGCAGCAGGCGCAGCAGCGGCGGCCCAAAGGTCACAGCCCCCACCACCAGCGCGCTCAGGCTGGCCAGCAGCACCGCCGCTGCCGCCGTGTCCTTGGCAATTTTGGCCAGCGGATGCACCTCCGGGCTGGCCAGGTCCACCAGGGCTTCTAAAGCAGTGTTCAGCAGTTCCAGCCCCAGCACCAGCCCGCAGGCCAGCGCCACCGGGGCCAGCGGCACCCGCAGCGCCAGCCCCAGGCCCAGCGCGAGCACGGCCGCCCAGCATTCAATGCGGAAGTTGGCCTGATGCCGGTAGGCGTGCGTAGCCCCTGCCCAGGCGTACCCGGCCGAACGCAGAAAGCGCCGCCCACTCAGGGCCGAGCCGCCCGCCGGGCGCTCTGGGGGGGGCCCAGGCGAGGGCGGCTGTGGCCGGGACTCAGACACCCGCAGGCAGGGCCGAGCGCGCCGCGTCCCAGGCGCCGTGAAACACCGCCCAGTCCTCGCCTGTGGCGCCTTCTTCAAAGCCCAGGCCCTCGGCGTGGGGGTGGTCGTGTCCCACCAGATGGGTCAGGCCGTGACTGGCCAGCAGCGCCACTTCTCTCGTCAGACTGTGCCCGCGTGCCTCCGCCTGCCGGGCGGCGGTGTCCAGGCTGATCACAATGTCGCCCAGGTGCGGCGGCATGAAGGGATCGCCGGGTTCCCAGGTGGGAAAACTCAGCACGTCGGTGGCGGCGTCCTCGCCCCAGTGCTCGCGTTTCAGGGCGCGGATGGTGCGGTCCCCCACCAGCACGACCGTGACCTCGCGCTCCTGCACCCCAAAATGGCCCATCACAGCGTCCAGGCTGGCCCGCAGGGCCGTTCGCAGGCCCGCCGGCGGGGTCTTGCGCACGATCAGGTCAATCACATCGGCCAGTGTACGGCAAGGGAGAAAGCTGGGGCGGCTAGAAAGGGGCCTGGGTCGCGGCCGCCGGCTGCGACGCTGCCAGCACCCCCAGGCACCGGGTACGTCCAGGCCCCCAACAAAGGCAGGGCCCCGGCGCAACGCAGCAACCGGGGCCCTTCCATCAACGATCAACCATCACCCTTTAACGCACCGGATCGCCTTCCGCCTCCGGAATGCTGGCAAATTCGCCCCGGCGCGCGGCGCGTTTGTCTTCCTCGGCGTCTTCGGCAGCTTCGTAGGCCTTGATGATCCGGCCCACCAGGGGGTGGCGCACCACGTCCACCTCGGTAAATTCGTGCCACGCGATGCCCTCGATGCGGCTGAGCACCCGCTTGGCCACCGCCAGACCACTGGTGATGTGGCGGGGCAGGTCAATCTGGGTCACGTCGCCTGTGACCACGACCTTGCTGGAAAAGCCCATACGGGTGAGGAACATCTTCATCTGCTCGCCCGTGGTGTTCTGGGCCTCGTCGAGAATGATGAAGGCATCATTCAACGTCCGGCCACGCATAAACGCCAGCGGCGCAATTTCAATGACCCCGCTCGTCAGGTAAGACTCGAACTTTTCCTGGTCCAGCATGTCCTGCAGGGCGTCGTACAGCGGGCGCAGGTAGGGGTCAATCTTGGCCTGCAGGTCGCCCGGCAAGAAGCCCAGTTTCTCGCCGGCTTCCACCGCCGGGCGCGTGAGGATAATGCGCTTGACCTTCTTGGCCTTCAGGGCCTGCACCGCCATAGCCACCGCCATGTAGGTTTTGCCGGTCCCGGCCGGGCCCACCCCGAAGGTGATGTCGCTCTTGTCAATGCTTTCCAGGTACAGCTTCTGCCCGGGTGTTTTGGGCTTCAGGCCGCGCGGCAGGCTCAGGCCGCTCACCTGGGTTTCCTGGGCGAGGCTGCGGCCCTCGCCGCTCAGGCGGGCGGCGCGCAGCAGGCTGTCGGGGGTCAGTTCGCCGCCCGAGCGCACCACGTCGAGCGCGTCGCGCACGAGGCGTTCGCCCTGCTGCACATCGGCGTCGTCGCCCGTAATGGTCACAGTTTCGCCGCGCGCCACCAGTTTGGCCTTGGTGAGTTCGCGCATGCGGCGCAGGTTGGCGTCGTTGGGGCCCAGCAGCGCGTAGGCCTCGCGGGGGCTTTCCAGGGTAATGGTGGCGGTGGCGCCGCCTTGGGGCTGCTGCGTCAAATGATCTCCAGTCGTGCCAAAGCACAGCCCTTCCCCGCCGTGCTCGTGGGGAAGGGAAGAGGGGCGTGGGGCATCAAGGGTCGGCTCTCATTCTGAGAAAGCCCCCGGGGGGCTGACGTGTGCGGGTGCACAATTGGCCGCCAAATGCGCCAGATGAAGTATTCCTCTGCGCCAAGCGGCGCAGGGGGGCACAGGACCGCTGCCGCCCCGGGCCCGGCCCCAGGTGGGTAGACTGGGCGCGTGAACGTGCCGGACGCCGCTGCCCCTTTGCACGCCTACCTGTTTGCCGACCCGGCCGCCCACTCGCTCTCGCCCCGGATGCACGCCGCCGCCTTCCGCGCGGCGGGGCTGGGCGGCATCTACGAGGCCCGGCAGGTCCCGGCGGCCGACCTGCGCGCAGCCCTGGCCTCGCTGCGGGCCCCGGGCGTGCTGGGGGCCAACCTCAGCCTGCCGCACAAGGAAGCAGCGCTGCCCCTGCTGGACGACCTGAGCGCGGCGGCGCGGGCCATTGGCGCGGTGAACACGGTGGTGCACCGCGACGGGCAGTTGTGGGGCGACAACACCGACGCCCCGGGGCTGCGCCACGCTCTGGATGACCTGGGTTACCCCTGGGAACAGGGAGCCAATGTGGTGGTAGTGGGCGCCGGTGGGGCGGCGCGAGCCGCCGTCTATACCGCCCTGATTTTGGGTGAGCAGAACGTCTACGTGGTGAACCGAACCCTAGAGCGTGCGCAGGCCATCGAGCAGAACTGGGCCAATCCCGACGCTGACTTTCAGGTGGTCGCCGCCCCCGCCGCCGACGTGCCCTGGGCCGATATTTCGCTGGTGATCAATGCCAGCAGCGCGGGCCTGGACGCCCCGGACCAGACGCCGCTGGACGCTGCCTTTCTGGCCCGGCTGCCCGCCCACGCCCTGGTGTACGACATGGTGTACAAGCCCCGCGACACCCGCCTGATGCGCGACGCCCGCGCCCAGGGCCTGAAGGCCGAAAACGGCCTGGGTATGCTGGCCCATCAGGCACGGCTGGCTTTTGCGCAGTGGACCGGGGTGGCAGTGCCGCCCGAGGTGTTTCTGGGCGCCCTGAACAGCGCGGATGAGGGCCCGGGCGGCGCCGGGGCCCGGCCATGACCGCCCTGCGCCGCGCCTCGGCCCCCGTGATGGTCATGGCCCTGGTGCTGATCCTGACCACGGTGATGGCGCTGGTGGTGAATGCCTTTACCCGCGAGCAGCAGCGCAGCCGCTTTGAGCGCGAGACCGAGATCTACACCCAGGCCCTGGAAGACCGCGTGCAGGTTTACGAGCGCCTGCTGGAAGCCACCCGCGCCAGCTGGCAGGCCTGGGGCCGGCTGCTGGACGAACCGGTGTTTGCCCGCTATGTGCAGGGCGTGGACCTGCCCGGGCGCTATCCCGGGGTGCAGGCGGTGGGCTACGCCGCCTGGGTGCCCAGCGCGCAGACAGCGGCCATAGAACGCCAGCTGCGCGCGGCCGGCACCCCGGTTCAGGTGCGCCCCGCGCGCACCACCCAGCCCAACCGCGCCGTGATTGCCCTGATCGGCCCGCCTGTGGCCCAGAACCTCGACGCCCTGGGCTTCGATATGTACAGCGAGGCCGGCCGGCAGCAGGGCTTTGACGGCGCGCGCCGGGCGGGCCGCGCCCAGGCCACGGGCGTGCTGCACCTGATTCAGCGCGACGCGCGGGGCCAGCGCCTGCGCGGCTTTCTGATCATGCTGCCGGTCTGGAACGACCCCGCGCGTCGCACCGGGCTGCAGGGGTTCGTCTATGTGGCGGTGCGCGCCGACCACTTCCTGCGCGACCTCGCGCCGCTGCAGGGCGGGCGGCTGCTGGTGGACGTGCGCCTGGCGGGCCAGTCCCTCAGCGCGGCGCCCCCGGACCTGGGTGGGCAGTCCTTCCGCGCCCAGGTGGCGCAGCGGCTGGTGGGCCAGGCCTGGGAAGTGCGTTTTGGGGCGGGGCCCGGGTTTGCGCGCGATCTGGCCGCCCTCATTCCGGCGCTGGTGGCGCTAACCGGCTTTCTGATTGCGGGCTTCTCGTTCCTGCTGGTCAAGGCGCAGGTGGACGCCCGCGCGCGTGCCGAGGGCCTGAATGTCTCGCTGGCCCAGGCCCGTGCCCGCCAGGAGCAGGCCCGCGCCGAATTTGAGGCCATCTTTCATGCCATGCAGGACGCGGCGGCCTTTACCGACACCGAGGGCCGCATCCGCATGGTGAACCCGGCCCTGAGCGCGCAGTTTGGCCTGGGGGCCGAGGCCCTGGCGGGCCAGCGGCTTTCGGCGCTGCACCTGGACCGGCGCCTGGACAGCCGCGCCACCTTTCAGGCCCTGACCACCCCCTACGTGCGAGATGACGGCACGCAGTTTTACGGCGAGGCCCAGCGCTCCGAGGTGCGCGACCCCGGCGGCGAGCGCCTGGGCCTGCTGGAAGTGGTCCGCGACGTGACCGAGCGCGTGGCCGCCGAGCGCGCCCTGCAGGCCGAGGAGCGGCGCTCGCGCAGCGTGCTGGACGCCATTCCCCACATCGTGCAGGTGAGCGAAACCAGCGGCGAGGTGACCTTTGTCAACCAGCAGCATCTGGGCGGCCTGGGGCCCGGCGACCTGAGCGAGCACCTGCACCCTGAAGACCGCGCGCCCTACGCCGCCATGTGGCGCGAGGCTGTGGACAGCGAGCAGGGCGCCCAGACCGAAGCCCGGCTGCGTCTGCGCGGCGCCGAGCGCTGGTTCGTGCTGAAAGTCGCCCCCATCTCGGACGGCAGCGGGCGCGTGACCGGCTGGGTGACCACCGCCACCGACATCCATGACCGCCTGCAGGCCGAGCGCCTCGCGCAGCGTAACGAGGAGCGTTACCGGGGCGTGATTGAAGGCATGCCGCAGATCGTGTGGCTGGCCGATCCCGAGGGCCAGGCGCTGTATTTCAACCGCCAGTGGAACGCCTACGTGGGCGACGAACACGCTGGGGCCGGTTTCCTGCCGCTGCTGCACCCCGACGACCGCGAGGACTACGGGCGGCGCTGGGCCACCGCGCTGCGCGCCGCGCGGCCCTTTGAAGCCGAGCACCGCCTGCGCGGCGCGGGGGGCACCTACCGCACCTTTGTGACGCGCGGCCTGCCGGTGCGGGGCGCCGAGGGCCGCGTGATTGAGTGGGTGGGCACCAGCACCGATGTGGACGACTCGGTGTATGCCGAGAATGCCGCCCGATTGCTGGCCGACGTGACCGAGCAGCTCACCGCCCGCAGCGAGGAAGGCGCCCAGATGCCCGCTGACCGCTACCGCGCCGCCCTGCTGCGCCTGAGCCGCTTTGTGGACAGCGGCGCCCTGTGGACCGTGGCGCCCATCCGCCTGCTGGCGGCGTCCTCGCCGGGGGGCCTGTGGCTGACCCCGGCCTTCGAGACCTTCACGGCCCAGGCCATTGAGCGCGTGCTGACCACCGAAGACCCCCTCTTCACCGACCGCGACCCGGCGCTGGCGCGGGTGGGGGCCACGGGGGCGCTGTTTTACCCCCTGATGGGGCGCGGCGGGCAGCTCGAAGGCGTGCTGGGGCTGCTCTACCGCCAGCCCATTACCAACCGCGACTCGGATCTGGCCCAGGAACTCGCCCAGCGCTTTGGCTCGGCCCTCAGCAATGATCGCCTGCAGGAACGGGTGCTGCTGGCCCAGGCAGACCTGCAGCAGCTCAACCAGTCCCTGGAAGAGCGCGTGGCGCAGCGCACCCTGGAACTGGAAGCGGCCAACCGCGAACTGGAGGCCTTCAGTTACTCGGTCAGCCACGACCTGCGCACGCCGCTGCGGCACATTGTGGGCTTTGCCGACCTGCTCGCCAGGGAAGTGGGCGAGGGCCTGAGTCCCAAGGGCGGGCGCTACCTGGGCGTGATCCGCGACTCGGCCGGGCGCATGAGCCAGCTCATTGACGACCTGCTGAGTTTCTCGCGCATGGGCCGCCAGGAGTTGCGCCGCGTGCCGGTGCCGCTGCGCGACCTTGTGCTGGGCAGCTGGAGGGGGTTGGAACCCGACCGCCAGGGCCGCGAGGTGGTCTTTGATCTGCCCGACGTGATGCCGGTGGTTCACGGAGACGAGGCCCTGCTGGGGCTGGTCTTTACCAACCTGCTGTCCAACGCCCTGAAATACACCCGGGGCCGCGAAAGGGCGCACATCTGGGTGTCGGCCGAGACCCGGGAAGGCCAGGTGACAGTGACCATCCGTGACAATGGCGTGGGTTTCGATCCGCGTTACGCAGATAAACTGTTCGGCGTGTTCCAACGCTTGCACCGCGCCGAAGAATTCGAAGGCATCGGCATTGGCCTGGCCAATGTGCGCCGTATCGTCACGCGCCACGGCGGCGCCGTCCACGCCGACGCACAGCCCGGCGAGGGCGCGGCCTTTACCGTGACCCTGCCCCTGGAAGGCGGCGCATGACCGCCGATGTCCTGAGCGGCACCGAACTGCCCGGGGCCGGCGGCGTCCTGTGCATCCTGCACCTGGAAGACAACGAGCTGGACCATGAACTGGTCACCATGCATGTGGAAGGCGAGCTGCCCTGGCCAGTCAAGATCACCCGGGTGGAGGACGAGAGCGGCTTTCTGGAGGCCCTGGAGGGCCAGCCGCCCCACCTGATTCTCAGTGACTTCGCCCTGCCCAGCTACGACGGCCTGAGCGCCTACCGCGCCGCGCACGCCCGCTGGCCCAACGTGCCCTTTATCATCGTGACCGGCGCCATGGGCGAGGAAACCGCCGTGGACACGCTGCGCGAGGGGGTCACCGATTACATCCTCAAGCAGCGCCTGGAGCGCCTGCCCAGCAGCATCCGCCGCGCGATGGCCGAGGTGGAGTCGCGCCTGCAGCGCGAGCGCGCCGAACGCGAAATCCGCGCGCTGAACGAGAACCTCAAGGCCCGCCTGGATGAGGTCGAGCGGCTGCGCAACACCGCCGAGCGCCAGAGCCAGCGCCTGGAAATCCAGGCCCGGCAGCTGGAAGAGGCGCTGAACCTGCAAAAGACCTTCCTGGCCGAAACCAGCCACGAACTGCGCACGCCCCTGACGGCCCTGCACGGCTACCTGCGCCGCGCCGAGCGCGAGGCCGGCGGCTCGCAGGTGCTGCAAGACGCCCAGCGCGTGGCCGAGAACATGACGCGGCTGGTCAATGACCTGCTGCAACTGTCGCGCGGGGAACTGGTGCAGAGCATCGAGATGCACTTCATGAACCTGGGCCAGCTGCTGCGGCAGGTGGGCCGCGACTACGGGGTGGCCGCCCCCGAAAGCACCTTCGAGATCGTGGGGGATCCGGGCCGCCTGACCCAGGTGTTCGTCAATCTGGTCACCAACGCCATCCGCGTGACTGGCAACGCCGAGCTGGTCCGCCTGGAAATTGAGCCGCGCCCCGGTGAAGTCGAGGTGCGGGTGGTGGACCAGGGCCCCGGCGTCCCCGACCATGTGAAGCCCAAGATCTTCGACAAGTTCTACCGGGGCAAGGAAGCAGGCTCGGCCGGACTGGGCCTGACCATCGCGCAGCAGGTGGTGACCGCGCACGGCGGCACCATTGACGTGGTGGACACCCCGGGTGGCGGCGCCACCTTCCGGGTGCGCCTGCCCCTGCCCGAAGAGGACGACGACGCAGGCCTGAACGCTGAACTGGACACCCTGGAAGATGCGGCGGGCGAAGGCGCGCTAGCGTAGGGCATGAAAAAGACCCTGAACGTGACCTGGCTGGGCGAGCAGCGCTACCTGGGTGTGGCCGAGAGCGGCCACCAGCTCCTGATTGACAACAGCGCCGTGAAGGTGGGGGTTTCGCCCATGGAGGCGCTGCTGGGCGCCCTGGCCACCTGCACCGCCTACGACGTGGTCGAGATCATGAACAAGCGCCGCACGCCCCTGACCCACTACCGCATTGAGGTTGAAGGCGAGCGCGCTGACACCACGCCGAAGCGCTACACCCACATCACCGTGCGCCACATCGCCAGCGGCCCCGGCATCACCGAAGAGGCCCTGCACCGCGCCGCGCACCTCAGCCACGAAAAATACTGCTCGGTGGCGGCTTCCCTGAACAGCGAGATCGTGGTGGAAACGCGGGTGGAAGCGGCTGACCCGGCTGCGGACCCGGCCTGAGCGATAGGCTCCTGCGAACCGGCCCGGCGCTGCTTTGTGACCCGCCGCACAGTACACTGGGCGTCTGACGATGGGGGCCCCAGCCGCCTTGACCCAGAAGAGCCTTTCATGTCGCACATTGCCCCTAACCTGGCTGTTCCGCGCCCCCTGCGGGGGGAGTTATTGCGCCCTGTTCTCTGTGAGGATCTGGCAGACCCCGAGGTGGGACTGGTGGTGCTGATGGCGCCCTCGGGGTATGGCAAAACGACGCTCCTGGCGCAGTACGCCCGGCAGCCCCGGCGCACCGCCGCCTGGGTGACCCTGCATGCAGACGACGGGGAGGACGTGGCCCTAGAGCAGGCCGTGGTTCAGGCGGTGACCACGGCGCTCCCCGGGCTGGCGCTGCTACTGTGGCGCGCCTCGCTGGATTCACCTGCGTCGGTTATGGCGCGGGCACAGGCGCTGGCCCGCGATCTGGACGGCGTCGAGGGCAACGTGGACCTCATTCTGGACGGCACCGATGTGCTAGGAGCGAACGCTGGGCGCTGGCTGGAGGCGTTTCTGGCTATGCTCGGGGAAGGTCACCGCCTGCTGTTGAGCGGCTGCGAGCGGCCGCCCCTGGCGCTGACACAGCTCTTGGCGGCCGGGTCGGCCCGCGTTATTGGCCCTGAGGCCCTGGCATTCTCGCTGGATGAGACCCGGGTCTATTTTGCCGAGCGGCAGGTGCCTGAAGATCCGGATGGTGCGTGGCGCGCGCTGGAAGGGTGGCCGGCGGGCCTAGCGCTGGTGGCCAGTGGCGCGGCGCCACTGCTGATGCCGCACGATCTGGTGCGTGACGTGTTGGAACGTTTGCCGCCCGAGATCCGCTCGGGTCTGCCCGAAGCGGCGGTGGCGGACACCTGGACTGAGGCCGGGTTGGCGCGGCTGGGGGCCCGGCTGCCGGCTGGCTGGTTGCCGGCGGCGCGGCGTGTCGGTCTGCCGCTGACCCCACTTCAGAGCGGCGCCGCGCGCCCCCACCGCCTGCTGCTGGAATTGCTGGAAGAGGAGTTGCGCGCGCAGCCGACCCGGCATGCCGAGCTGCACATGGCGGCCGGGAGGGCCGCCGAGGCCGACGGCGAGGCGCTGCGCGCGCTGGGCCATTACCTGAAGGCCGGGGCCCTGGCCACGGCGCTGGACCTTGTAGGTCAACTGGTCCGGCGCTACGAGCTGCGCTGGGAGGCCAAACTGGTCAGGCAGGTGGTGGAAGGGCTGCCCGAAGCCCACCTGACCCCCCACCTGCGCCGGGCGTGGGGGCGCGCGCTGCTGGAAACCGGCGAGGCAGCCCGTGGTGAGGCAGTGCTGCGGGCCCTGCGCGCCGAAGGCTATCGCGATCGAAAGCTGATGTTTGCCTTAGGTACCCTGGCCGCGCGGGAAGGCCGATTTCAAGACCAGCTGGCCCTGGCTGAAGAGGGCTTGTCGCTGGTTCAGGCTGACGAGCCGACCCTCAGTCTGATACGTCTCCGGGCCGCTGCGCTGCTGGGGTGCGGCCGCGTGCAGGAGGCGCTGACCGGGGCTCAGGCGGCGGCCGCTCAGGCTGAGGCCGAGGACAATCTGATTGAGCTGGGCGCCATCCTGTCGTTGCTGCATTCTGCGTACAAGGTCCTGGGGCGGCCAATGGACAGCGAGCGCGCACTTCGGCGGGGCCTGGAAGTCTATGAGGCCCTGGGCATGCCCAGCCGCGCCCTGCACGTTCAAAATAATCTGGCCTGTCTCCTTCAGGCGCAGGGCCGTCTGGATGAGGGTGTGCAGGTTGCCGCCCAGGCGCTGGCCCTGGCCGATCAGGAGGGCGGTGTTATGCGGCCGGTTCTGCAGGCAACCCTGGCCGACCTATACCGCGCCTCCGGCTGTTTCGCTGAGGCGGCGGGGCTGTACCGCGCGGCTTTGGAGGGCAGCGCGGCGTTCAAACTCGATACCCTGCCGCCCCTCATCTGGCCGGGGCTGGCCGAGGCTGCCCTGCGGTGTGGCGACCATCCAGCTGCGGCCGAAGCGCTGAACTGGGCGAGGCATCTTTCCGGCCAAGGCGCGCATGAACCAACGCAGCAGCTGGCGTTCTGTGAGGGGCTGTTTGCGTTTGAAGACGGGGATCTGGACAGGGCCGGCCAACACTTCAGGGTCACAGCTGTGACCCAGGCCGCTTCGGAGCTTCAGGTGCGGGCGCAGGCCTATCTGGCAGAGATCGCCCGGCGACAGGGTCAGCTCACTGACGTCCACCTCGCGCCTCTGCGCCCGGTGCTGGCACAGCCGGGCTGGGGTGCCTTGCGGGCAGACACGGCGGTTCTGGAGGGGCTGTTCGGGGACCTTCAAGTCTCTGGCGGGGCCGTCCCAACACGGCAGTCCCCCTCGTTCCAGCATCAGCTGAGCTCCGTGATGAAAGCGCCAGTGACGCTCAGCCTTTCCACCCTGGGGACCCTGAAGGTGGACGTGCAGGGCGCGCCACTGCACCTGCCCCGGGCCAAGTCGGGCGAGATTCTGGTGTGGCTGGCACAGCATGGCCCTGGCACCCGGGACCAGCTGGTGAACGCCCTGTGGGACGGCTCGGCCGAGCGGCGCCACGGCGAGCACTTCCGGGTGGCGGTGCGGCAGCTGCGCTGCGCGCTGGCCACCCACCCGGCGGTGACCTTCAACCCATTGCCGTTTGAGGCGGGGGTCTACCGCCTGTCCGAGCAGTTTGAGCTTCAGCTGGACTGGCGGCTCGCGCGTCCGGCCCTGCGTTCTGGTCGAGCGGAAGCCCTGGAAAGGGTGCTGAACGCGTATGCCGGTCCGTTTCTGCCCCACCTGGAAACGGAATGGATTCGGGAACAGCGCGCGCAGGCAGCGGAGGACACACTGGCCGCTGCGCTGGCGCTGGGGGCGCTGCTTCAGGACACGGAACCTCACCGCGCCCTGTGGGCTTATGGCCGGGCGGCCGATCTTGACCTATTGAATGAACAGGCCCAGCGCGGCGTGATCCGCGCCCATCTGAAGCTGGGTGAGGTGGCCGCTGCTGAACGTGCCTATGCGCAGTACGCCCGGGTGCTTCGGGACGAACTGGGTGACGCGCCGCCCTTTTTCTTGTCGCAGGCTTAAGGCTGGGCCCGTTTGTTCCTGCTTTGTTCCTCCAGCCCCAACATACTGAGCCAGCTTCGGCACTAAGGCCGAAAGAAGGAGTTGAGTCCATGACCAGAAATAAAATCGGCCTGCTGCTGACCTTGACCTTTGCCCTGGTGGCCTGTGATGAGGGTGCACCAGCACCCCTGGCGACTGAGGCCGCCTCTGCCCCCCTGGTGGCCGCCGCTGTGACCATCTGCCCCCCGAACTGCGGCCGCACCACTACCTACGCTTCGCTGGTGGAACAGCTCAACTTCGGCCGAACCATGAAGCCCGATGCCAGCGTCATTGTGGTGCCCGGTGAAGGGGACCTCGCGGTTGAGAATGCTGCCGCGACGCAGCGCATTTCTGAAACCCTGCTGAATGACCTTCGCCGCGCCCTGCACGAGAGCATCTGGGAAGCGCCGAAGAGCGAAGACGCGCGCCGCACTGGGCTGTCGGCCCTCACCACCTTCCTGCTGGACGCCGAACTGGTGCTGATCAACGGTGAACCTCAGCTGAGGGTGCTGGCCGAGCAGGTGCAGACGCTGTACACCATTCTTTCGACCCTGAAGTAAAAATTCCTGGGTATGGGGCGGGTCTACTATGACCCTGTCTCTGAAAAAAGCTGAGCTGGACGGCACTAAGCGCCGTCTAGCTCACTCTTTTTACCGCTGCCAGATCACGTTGCCATTGTGGTACACGACCAGGTTGCCGTCGACCTGGACCGCCAGCGCCGCGCCGCTGTGCCCGCCTGTACCTGTTTCCCAGATCTTCTGGTTGCTGGCGTTGACCATCACCACGTTGCCGTCGCTCTGCATGCGCAGCTGATGCCCGCGCCCGGCCGTGTTGGTGGTCCACAGGGCGCCCGCCGGCCCGTACAGCACGAGGTTACCGTCCCCCTGGAAACACAGGTTGTAGCGGCCGTCGCGCGAGCTGACGCAGTCGTCGGTGGCCGTCATGCCCTCACCGCTGGTCAGCAGGTCGTTGCCGTCGTGGCCAACAGGGGGTGGTGGCGGCGGGGGGGGCGGTGTCCCGGCCGGGCGGTTGGCCCAGAGGATCTGCGTCCCCTGGCGCAGCAGCAGGCTGCCGTCGTCCTCAATGGCCAGCCAGACGCCGCTGCGGCCGTGGGTGCCGGTGTGCCACAGGGCCTGATGACTGGTGCCGTAAATCACCAGATTGCCGTCCCCCTGCATCACCAGGCGGTGCACCGGCTTGCCATAGGTGCCGGTGGGCACCACGCGTGGACTCACGCCAGGGCTGTAGACCACAAGGTTGCCGTCGGCCTGCATGGTCAGGCGGTGCTGGCCGTTCAGGGAATACACCGAATCGTTGGTGGCCATCAGGCCCTCACCGCCGGTCAGGTCACCGTTGCCGCTGTGGGTCACGGTGGGGAGCGGGGCCGGCGGCTGGGGCGCGGCCACGGCCTTGGGGCGCAGCAGGTCGTACTCGCCGCCGTACTGCACAATCGTGTAGCGGCCATTTGCCAGCTTGCGCAGGGTCAGTTCGGAGCGGATGGCCTTGCCGGCTCCATAGTTCTGCTCGTAGGCCACGAACATCCGGTCGTTGGGCTTGGTGGCGTCGGCGGCGGTGCGCCAGCCCACGAACAGCACCACGTGGCCGTCGTTGCCTGTGCGCGGGTTGTTCACGGCGTCGCCGGGCTGCAGGTCGTCATAGCCGATCTTGTTGGCGTAACCCGGCAGCGTGGCGGTGTTGGGCCCGCCCCAGGTGCCGGCAGTGCTTAGGCCCCAGGCCATGCTGACCATGCCCGAGCAGTCCTGCCGGTAACCCTGGTACAGCGAGGTCTGGCTGTAGGGCACGCGGGCGGCCACCCAGGCCTTGGCCCGGTTGATGATCTCGTCGCGGCTGCTGATGGCCTGGGCACTCAGCGGGGCCTCGGTGGAAGCAGCGGTCTGGGTCTGATCTGGCAGGAGGGGCAAAGGAGCGGTCTGGCTGCAGGACACAAGGGCACCAGTGCCCAGCAGCATGAAAGTCAGAAGGCGGAACATGTTCAAAGGACAACTCCTGAAGGGAAGAAGAGGGAAATGGGCAGGAGGCAGGGCTGAGGGGCGGGACCAAGGGTGCTCCCGCCCTTCGCACCCGGGTCAGATGGCGTTGATGGTGCCCTGAACGGTCGCTCCGTCACCGGCCCCCGTGCTGGGCGCCCCGTGGCGACCCCCAGGGCGGGTGATGACGCTGGGGGCCTCGGGTGCGACCTCAATCACGCTCACGCTGTCTGCCGCAACCAGCGCCGTGCGTTTGGGTGCGCCGCCTGCCCAGGACTGGTAGGAAGCGAAGGCAGAACCGGACAGCAGCAGAGCGGCCAGCACAACAACTTTTTTCATGGGAATCCTCCGGCTGCGCCGCTCTGCTGCTCCGCTCTGGAGCGCAGGTGGGCCGGCGCAGGGGTCTGGTGAACCTGCACCGACCTTAGCTGGGGGGGTGGGACAGGCCAGGAACAGTGCGGGCGTGTTCCTCGCGTCGCTACAGGAACACACCAGAAGGAAAGGGCCAGCGCGCAGATCGCTGGCCCCCTCCGCTCTGGTCTCCTTTACAGGCTCAGGCCCACGATCAGGCGTTCCAGCACCGTGGCGGGGTCCTGGCCGCGCTTCATGGCGAGGTCGGCGCCCAGAATGCGCTCCAGGTGCACGCGGATCTTCGCTTCGTTCAGGCGGCGGGCCACCTCCAGCGCCTTTTTGGCTGGGTAGGGTTTGACCCCCAGGCGCTGGGCGGCAGCCTGTTCCGTCACCCGGCCCTCCTCCTGTTGCAGGGCCACGCAGCGCGCCACCAGGCTGTACTGCCACACCACCGCCCCCAGGAGCTTGAAAGGATCCTCGCCGCCCGACAGCAGGCGCCGCAGCTGCGTCACCGCCTCTCCGGTGCGGCCGGTGGTGGCGGCCCCCAGCATGGCAAAGCTGTCGCCGGGCGGCTCGCGGCCCACGACGCCCGCCACGACCTCGCGGGTCAGGGGGCCGTCCAGCAGGGCCAGCTTGTTCAGCTCGCCTGCAATGCCGGCCAGATCCGGCCCAAACACCTCGGCCAGATAGGCGCTGGCGGCCTTGTCCAGTGGCAGTTTCTGGGCGCGGGCGCGGCCCACCACCCACCCGGTCACGTCGCCGGGCTTGGTGGGCGCGGCCGAGGCCACCACCTCACCCCGGGCGCTATACAGCTTCTGGCGGGTGGCGGGCGGGGCCTCGTCCAGCAGCGCGACCGTGACAGGTGCCCCAGCCAGGGCCTCCAGCAGCGCCTTGTCTGGCTTGACCCCGCTGAGGTCCACGATCACGCCGCCGTCGCCAAAGAGGCCCGGGCTCAGGTGGGGCCCCAGCGTGTCCAGGGTGACGTCGTCGCCGCCCAGCCGGGGCAGGGTGCGCGGGTCCAGGCCCCGGGCGCGCAGGGTGGCCTGCAGGGTTTCCTCGGCCAGAAAGGGGTGCCCGCTAAAGACGATCAGGGGCACAGGTTCTCCGGCACGGGCGGCAGGCCCAGCTCGGCGCGCGCGGATTGCAGGTCGCGCAGCATCTGCCGGGCGCTGGCTGGGCGGTCGTCCGGGTCGCGGCCCAGGGCGGCGCGCAGCAGGCCATGCAAGGCCGCCGGGCCGGGCAGCGCCGCGCGGCGGTCATGAATGCCGGCCAGCCAGCCCAGGGCGTCCTCGTAGGGGGGGGCGCCCGCCAGACAGTCGAACAGCAGCACGCCCGCCGAGTACAGGTCGCTGCGGGGCTCGCCGCGCAGGCCCAGAAACTGTTCCGGGGCCATGAAGTGCGGGGTGCCCATGCGCGTGCCGCTGTGAATATCCAGCGGCAGGTCCCGGGCGTGGCTCATGCCGAAGTCGATCACGCGCACGCTCTGGGCGCTGGGCTCGCCGCCGGCCAGCAGCACGTTTTCCGGCTTGAGGTCCTGGTGCGTGACCCCGCGCGCGTGGAGGTGCGCGGCGGCCATCAGCACCCCGGCCGTGACCTGGGTGGCCTCGTCGGCGCCCAGCGGCCCGCCCAGGTCCAGGCGCTCGCGCAGGGTGCCGCCCGGCACGAAGGGAAACAGCAGATGCCGGGCCGTGCACAGCAGCGGCGAGACGATCAGCGGGCAGGCCACCCGGCTCGCCACCTGCCCTTCATGCAAAAAGCGCGCCTGCAGGTCGGGGCTGTCACTCAGCAGGGTCTTGACGAACACGGTCTGCCCGCGCCACAGGGCCCGCTCGCCGCGCACGCCGCCATGCTCGGTCAGCGCTTCGCGGGCCTGCAATTCGGCCGAGAGGTCGCCACTCATGCGCGGGGCCCGGGCCTGACCGGTGCAGCCGCCAGACGAGGCGGGGGAGCGGAACTTGGCAGACCGGCGCCTCGCCAGCGGGTTGGGGGCGCAGATGAAAAGCGGAACACGTTCACTGGTGTCCAGTCTTTCACACTCGCGCCCGGGGCGCACCCGTGCTGGAGGCCATCAGCGGCTCATGCAGGTGAGGGGGCAGGAAGGCGGCAGCGGCGCCGGTTGGCCCGTCTGGAAGGCTTGAGGCGCGGCGGGAGAGCTGGCAGATTGCGCGGCTTGTGGGCTGGGCGAACCGGCCCAGCCCATGGGCAACGACGTTCCAGGCTACTGTCCCCGCTTCCTGCCCCGACGGCCCTCAGCGGCGGCCCAGGTCGGTGGGGGAGAGCGGGGTGCGGCTCTGGGCCTCGAAAAAGGCGGCGAGGCGCGCGCCCAGTTCCGGGGTAAAGCGGTTGGCGCCCAGATGCGCGCCCCCGACCTGCACCAGCACGCTGTCGGGGCGGCCAAACACCTCCAGCAGCCGGGCGGTGTTGGTGGCGTGCGGCACCGTCTGGTCGTCGGGGCTGGCCACTGCAAACAGCGCCTGACGCGGGGCCACAGCGGCGGCCACCAGCGGATTCAGGCGCGGCCCGGGCGGGCCACCCAGGGCGTAGGCCGCCTGAATCTCCTGACGGCGGCTTTGGGCGGTGCCGTAAGCCTGATCCAGGTCCACCCAGGCGTCAATCAGGGCCACGGCGCGCACCGGGTACGGCGAGCCGGGCAGGGCCGTGCGCAGGGCCATCAGGCCGCCCATGCTCAGGCCCAGGGCAAAGGTCTGTCCGTTCCAGGCAAACAGCCGCGTGGCCGCGCTGTGAACGGTGCCCAGTTCGGCCAGGGCGGCTGGGCTGCCCCAGGTGGTGGGCCCGCCGTCACTGCTGAGCAGCACGGCAAAGCCCGCGCGCAGCAGGGCGCCCGTCAGCACCGCCATCTGGGGACTGCCGCGCAGGCGCTGCGGGGTCTGGCCGCGTGGGTGTGACACCACCACCAGGGCGCAGGGCCGCAGCGAGCAGCTGGGTGGCGTCTGCAGCAACGAGGGCGCGTCGGCAGCGCCGACCGATACCCAGGTGGTCGGTGTGGCGGGGGGGGACAGGGGCTGGGCCGGGAGGCTCAGGGCGCCCGCAGCGCCACCGGCACAGAGTAGAGAGAAGAGGACGGCGGCACGCTTCACGTCGCGGCACTGTAGCGTCTGAAACTGACGGTAGGCTGTGATTCCCAGAAGCGGCCCCCACGGGCCAGGCGCGTGCAGCTTACTGTGGGGCTTCCGGCAGCGCCCGGGGCTGACGCCGCAGCGGGTCCCAGCGGCCGTTGATCCAGGCGCGCAGCAGCCACTCGAACGGGCCCGCCCTGAAGTGCCGCAGCCACAGGTGGGCGAACAGCTCCAGGGCCAGCCATACCCCCAGGGTGACCAGCACCGTCAGGCTGAGGCTCAGCTGCCCGTACCAGCCCAGACCCCAACCGGCGAACAGCAGGCCCAGCAGCAGCGATTCGCCCAGGTACCCCGTGAGCGACATGCGCCCAGCCGGCGCTGCCAGCCGCAGCAGCCGTGCGGCCGGGTTCAGGGCCGCCAGCGCCACATACGCCCCCGTGAGGGCCGGTGCCGTGATGAAGCCCAGGGCCACCCCCAGCACCTGCTGGGCCCCGTCGCTGCTCAGGGTCAGCCACGCCGAGGCCGCGCCGCCCGGCAGGCCCACGGTCGCCCCCAGCAGCAGCAGGCGCTGCCAGAGGGTGCCGTAGCGTTCGGGGCGCCGCAGGACCCCCAGTCGCCCGGCCGCCAGCCCCAGCAAGAACATGCTCAGGGCCAGCGACCAGTTCAGCACGCCCAGGGTCAGCAGCACCCCGGGCAATGCGCTCAGGCGGGCGCGGGCCGCTTCCAGCAGTCCGCCCTGCACGGCGCGGTCCAGTGCGGCGGCGTCTTGCACAAACCCTGCCGTCCCCGGCCCGGCCGCCAGCGACCCCAGGGCCACCACCGCCAGTAGCCCCGCCCCCACGAGGTAAGCGCCGGCGGCGCCCCGCAGGGCCGTGCGGGTGCGGCGCACGGCAAACCACGGCAGCGCCAGCCCCAGCACCGCGTAACTCAGCAGAATGTCGCCAATAAACAGCAGTGCGGCGTGCAGCAGGCCCAGCACCCCCAGCGCCAGCAGGCGGCGACGGTAGCGGCGCAGGCCGTCGCCCGGCTGGGCCTGGGCATGCAGCAGCAGGGTCAGGCTGTAGCCGAACAGAAACGAGAACAGCAGATAAAACTTGCCCTGCGCCAGCGCCACGATCAGCCACGCCAGCACGCCGTCGAGCCCGGAATGCACCAGCGCCGGGGTCAGGCCACCGTGGGTCATGGCGAGGTACGGCATGTTGACGAACACGATCCCCAACAGGGCCAGGCCGCGCAACTGGTCCGGCAAGGGCTGACGATTCCCTTGAACCATCATCGTTTCTTTTGGAACAATCATGTTCCAAAGCATAGAGGATCGGCTGTCTACCCGCTAGGCTTTGGCCATGAGCCGAGCCCGCCGCACTGCGCCAACGCCCCTGCTGGAGGTGCTGACCCAGGCGCTGGTAGAGCGGCCCCACGCCAGCCTGGGCGAACTGGCGGCGCTGGCTGGTGTGGGCCGCACCACCCTGCACCGCCTGTACCCCACCCGGGAAGCGGTGCTGCGCGCCGTGGCCCTGGACGCCCTGGCCCACCTGCGGGAGGTGGACGAGGAGGTGGGGCTGGCCGCCGCCTTTGCGCCGGGCACGCCGCCAGCGGCCTCCTGGCAGACGCTGGAACGCTGGATTGAACGGCTGGTACCGCTGGGCCCGCGCCTGCAGTTTCTGGTGCGCGCCTCTGAACTGGACGGCGACGCCGAACTGACGCGCGCCTCGGCCGCGCTGGACGCCACGCTGCTTGGCGCCCTGGAACGCGCGCAGGCGCAGGGCTTCCTGAGCCCCCGCCCGCCCGCCGCGTGGCTGATGGCGTCCCTGCACGCCCTGATTTATGTCTGCTGGGAACAGGTGGCGGCGGGGACGGTGGCCCCGCGTGACGCCGCTGGGCTGGTGTTCCGCACCTGGCTGGGCGGTGTGGGGGAGAAGGCGAACGGCTGAGACGTCTTCCGAAACATTCCGGAACGTGTTATGGACTGTTTCCAACCGGACTGGCCGGGCTGCGCAGCAGAAGGAAAGGGTACGGATGTCCGGGCATTAGGCTGGAACAGCGCCGAAGGCGGGGAACATCCAGTTCTTCTCTGGGTGTGACGGACATGGACGGCAGTCCATATGAGCGGCGCCCCTACCGGCCGAACAGCAGGGGACTCAGGCGGGTGCCCAGCAGGGCCCGGCCCAGCAGCGCAGGCCCCAGCAACGCCACCGCGAAGTACCCCAGCATGGTCAGGGCCACCTGTGCGGGCGGGCCGTCCGGGGGCAGGGCGCGCTCCAGGGCCTGCAACACGGCCGGGTGAATCAGGTAAATCTGCAGGCTGACGGTGCCCAGCAGCCCCACCGCCGCGCGCAGCGGCGCTATGCGTACCAGCCGGAAGGCCGCGCCCAGCAGGCCCAGGGCCACCAGACTGGTGTACAGCCAGCTCAGGCCGCTGTAGACCACGGGGGTTACGTTCTCGCCCCGGGCATAGGCCAGCCCGGCGGGCAGGTACAGGCCATACGCCAGGGCCAGCACCGGCAGCAGCACCCAGCGGCGGCGCCGCCACCACGCCGGAAAGTCGTCCAGGCGCGCGCCCACCGCTACGCCCAGCGTGATGGGCAGCATGTACCACAGCACCGTGCTGGCCGGAAACGGCAGGCGCAGCACCTCACGGTTCAGGAGGTACAGGCCCAGTTGCAGCGCCAGTCCCAGCAGCAGCGCGGCCGTAATGCTGGGGCGCCGCCGCGCCAGCGGGAGCAGCAGCGGCAGGACCAGGTACACCTCCAGCGCCACCAGCAGGAAATACAGGTGATAGCTGGCCTTGCCGTACAGCAGCCAGTCGCGCCAGCGTTCCGGGTCGGTGAGGGTGCTCGCCTCGCGCTGGCCTGTCCACACGTACCAGACGATATACAGCGCGCTCCACAGCAGGTAGGGCCAGCCGCCGCGCGTCAGGCGGCGCCAGAAATAGCGCCCCGGCTCAAAGCGCTTCAGCAGGCTGCGCGTGAGAACCACCGCCGAGAGAAACACGAAGGCCGGCACCGCAAAGTGCAGCGTGCGGTTCAGGATCAGGACCAGCAGGTGGGCAGTGGAGGCCGGCTCCAGTGAACGCAGCGCTGCGCCGGTGGTGTGGTGGCCCACCACCTCCAGAATGGTTAGGCCCCGAAAGACATCAATGGCCGAGAGACGGGGGGCGGCGGGGGCTGGCGCGGGGTCCTGCGGCGGCGCTGCCCCGGCGGGCGCAGGGGCCACCGGGGCAGGCAGGGCAGAGGGCGGGTGATCGGGGGAGGGGTCAGCCATTGAACGCCCCACGGTACTGCCCGCGCCCCGGCCAACTGGTGAACGTTAAGCAAACGGCAACTCAAGGGGGGAAGCGCCTCCATGTCCCTCATCCAGGCCTATCCCCGCCCGCGCACCTCAAAGCCCGCACCGGTGAGGATGCCCGCCGCGCGCGCCACGTCCTCCGGGCTTTCCAGGCCTAGGCGAATGGCGCCGCCGTCCTCGCGGATGGCCAGCACCTCAATGTCCTTGATGTTCACGCCCGCCGCCCCCAGCGCCTGCGTGACCGCGCCAATCTGGTTGGGTTTGTCCGGCACCGCCACCACAAGGTCGTGGCGCTGCGGCAGCAGGCTGCGGCGCACCACCGGCAGGCTGTCGCGGGTGCGCTTGCCTTCCTGGGCGCACAGCAGCAGTTCCTCGGGGTCGTCCAGATCGGCCTCCAGGCGATCCAGCTGCCGGCGGAATCTGGACAGGGCCTCGCGCAGCGCCGCGCGGTTTTCCACCACCATGTCGCGGCTCATGCGGGGGTCGCCGCTGGCCACGCGCGTGAGGTCCCGGAAGCCCCCGGCCGCCAGCAGGCTCAGGCGCTCGTCGCGCGCCACCATGTGCGTCAGGGCGAGGCTGGCGAGGTACGGCAGGTGACTGATGGTCGCCACCAGCGCGTCGTGGGCGTCGGGGGGCATCACCACGGGCGCGGCGCCCAGGCCCTCGACCAGCGCGCGGGCGCGGCTCAGGGCGGTCAGGGGCGTGTGGTCGCCAGGGGTCAGCACCCACACCGCGTTTTCCAGCAGCGCCGCGCGGGCGTGCGTGACCCCGCCGCGCTCGCTGCCCGCCATCGGGTGCCCGGCCACGAAGGAGCGCACCCCCAGCCGCTCCATCTCGGCGGCAATGCCCGCTTTGACGCTGCCCACATCGGTCACCAGGGCGCCCGGGTTCAGAAAAGGCGCGAGGTCGCGCGCCAGCGGGGCCAGGGCGCGCATGGGGGCAGCCAGCACCACCAGATCGGCCTCGCGCAGCCACTCGCCGGCCGAGGCGCGCACCTCGTCCACCACACCCAGGGCCTCGGCCTCGCGCAGCACGTCCATGCTGCTGTCCAGGCCCACCACCTTTTTCGCCAGCAGGCGCTGGCGCAGCCCCAGGGCCACGCTGCCCCCGATCAGCCCCACGCCCGCCACCACAGCGGTGCCAAAGGGGGTGGAATCGGGCGCGGCGGGCGGCATCGTCATGGGGGCGAGGCTAGCATGCCCCCGGCGGCCCCCACGCGCCTTCGCCCTGTGCGCGCCGCGCTACAGTGCCCGGCGTGCCTGGTCCCGAAGTGCTGCTCTACGGCCTGCCCCTGGCCTTTCTCGCCGGTTTTCTGGACGCGGTGGCGGGGGGCGGTGGCACCATCACGCTGCCCACGCTGTTTTTGATGGGCCTCAGCCCGGCGCAGGTGGTGGCCACCAACAAGCTGCTGGCCATTTTCGGCTCGGGCAGTGCCACGTGGCAGTACTGGAAAAATGGCCATGTGGAGCGGCCCCTGGTGCTGCGCTTGATCCCCCTGGCCCTTCTGGGCAGCGCGCTGGGGGCCTTTCTGGTGCGCTTTGTGGACCCGGCGCTGTTTCGCACGCTGGTGGGCGTGGTGATTCTGGGGGTCGGCGCGCTGGTGCTGATCAACAAACGCTTTGGCCTGGAAGACCGCTACCCGGGCCTCACCGCCCGCACCCTGGCCCTGACCCTGCCCGGCACCCTCCTCATTGGCATCTACGACGGCTTTCTGGGCCCCGGCACCGGCACCTTCGCCATGTTCCTGTTCTCGCTGGCCGGCTTCAGTCTGGTGCGCGCCAGTGGCAACGCGCGGACCCTGAACTTCGCCACCAACCTGGGGGCGTTTGGGCTGTTTCTGCTGGGTGGCCACATGGTGTGGTGGATTGGCCTGCCGATGGGCGTGGCCAACGCCCTGGGCGCCTTTCTGGGCGCGCGCATGGCGATGCTGCGCGGCAGCGCCTTCGTGAAATGGGTGTACGGCGTGATCGTGGTGTTGGTGGCCGCCCGGCTGTTTTTTGGGCGCTAAGCCAGCTGAGGAACAGGGCCTCGGCGCCTTAGCGGTCACCACAAGACCTGAAGGCTTCACCTTCAGGTCTTGTGAGACGAGCGGAGCGAGTGACCGCGACACACAGCGGTTGGCGTGGAGTTAAGGGGGGTCCCTTCTTCCCCTGGGCGGAAAGGAATACCGCTGTGACAGCACATCCTCGATCAGAGCGGCTTGCCGAGTGGTGGAGAAGAGAGGGCCCACAGGCGGAGGTCTGGGTACCGGGCTCGAGCAGCCCCGATGCTGAAGAACAGCCGGTGGAGCTCTGGATGTGACGGCGAGGCCAGAAGGTGCCGGGGCTTAGGTCCAACCGTGCGCCTGCGCCCCGTCTATGGGCGGGCCAGGCGCCATGATGCGGGCTATGACCACCCCCTCAAGCCCAACCCAGCAGGCCATTCTCGCCGGAGGGTGCTTCTGGTGCACCGAAGCGGTGCTCAAGGACGTACGCGGCGTGCAGAAGGTAGAAAGTGGCTACATTGGCGGCCACACCCCTAACCCCGATTACCGCAGTGTGTGCAGCGGCCAGACCGGCCACGCCGAGGCGGTGCGCATCACCTTTGACCCGGCGCAGGTGAGCTTCAAGGATCTGCTGGGCCTGTTTTTCGCCACCCACGACCCCACCACCCTCAACCGCCAGGGCGCGGATGTGGGCACCCAGTACCGCAGCGCCGTGTTTCCCCTCAGTGCTGAGCAGGAAACCCAGACGCGCGAGGTGATCGAAGACCTGACCCGCCAGGACGTGTTCGGCCGCCCCATCGTGACCACCATTGAGCCCGCCAGCACCTTCCATGTGGCCGAGGACTACCACCAGGACTACTACGCCAACAACCCGCGCCAGCCGTACTGTATGGCCGTGATTGCCCCCAAGGTCGCCAAGATGCGGCAGTACTACGCCGACCGGCTCAAGGGTTAAGGAGCCCAAACGCTGAGGGGGCGCCGGGCCAGCATAGAGGCCCGCGCCCCCTCTCCTCTAAGGCGACCAACCTCTGGCCCGCTTCAGCCCAGCTTTTTCAGCCGGCCTTCCAGATCGCGGCGGGTGCGCTCGGCCACGGGGAAGGCCAGCCACGCCTCCAGGCCCTCGCGGGTTAGGGCGGGCTCGCCCACGTACACGTCAAACAGTTCGCCCACGGTGGGGGCCACTGGGTCGCCGGGGAGGTGCGTGACGGGGTCGCCCGCGCCCACCGTGCCCTCGGTCAGCACGCGCAGATACAGCCCGGGGCGGCGCATGCGGGCAAAGCGTTTCACGAAGGACCCCTCGCGCACATGCGCCGCCAGCGTGCCGCAGGGAATGCGCGGCGCCGTGACTTCCAGCACCACCTCGCCCGCCGCGCCGTGGACCGTCAGGCGGTCACCCACACGCACCTCGGCCGAGGAGAGCCCACTGAGGGTGAGGTTCTCGCCAAAGAGCCCCGGGCGCGCGGGGGCAGCGAGTTCGGCGGCCCAGGCGGCGTAGTCGGGCATGGTGTAGGCGTACACCGCCTGATCCGGGCCGCCGTGGTGCTTGCGGTTGAGCACGTGGTCGCCGTCCAGCCCGGCGCGCGTCACGCGCACGTGGCCCGGCAGGGGGTGCTTGTCGATGCCCGTGACGGTGGCGCGCCCGCCCACCTTCAGCGCGGTGGGCTGACCGACGCACACCGCCGTAACCCGGAGTTCGTTCATGCCCCTCAGACTAGCAAAGCCCACCGCGCTGGGGCGCAGCGTGACCGCCGTCCTGGCCGCCCTGGGGGCCACTGTGCTGAAATACCGGGCGTGAGCAAGCCTGCCCGCCCCGCCCCCGCTGGTCCCCAGCCGCCGACCCCTGAACAGGTGGCCCCCGAGCAGCTGGCCCAGGGCCGCACCCTGACCCTGGCCACGCTGTGGGCGCTGTTTCTGCTGACGGTGCTGCCCTTCGTGGCGGGGCTGGTGCAGGGGCAGACGGAAGGGGCCCTGCGGCAGAGCCTGTACGCGCTCGCCACCGCCTTTCTGCTGGGCATGGTGTGGCGCGGCAGCACCTGGGCGTGGCGCCTGACGGTGAGTTTTGGCATGGTGGCCGGGCTGCTGGTCTTTGTGGTGGGCATGCTGGCGGGCGGCGCGTCGTGGCGCGGCTGGATGGTCAGTGTGGCGGGCCTGGGCTATCTGGTCCTGGCCACGGCGCTGGTCGGCACGCCCAGCATTCGCGCGTTCCTGGACAGCCGTTGGGCAGCGCGGCGGCGGCCATGAGCGGCGAGCGTCGCTTTACCGTGCAGGGGACGAACAACGCCTTTACCTGTGGCCACTGCGGCGCGCAGGTGCAGCCGTTGCAGAACGGCAGCGTGCGCAACCACTGCCCCCAGTGCCTGCACAGCAAACATGTGGACCTTCTCCCCGGTGACCGCGCGTGCGACTGCCACGGCCTGATGCGCCCGGTGGGTGTGGAACAGAGTGGAAAGAAGGGCTGGGTGCTGCTGCACCGCTGCCAGACGTGTGGCTTTCAGGGCCGCAACCGCGCGGCGCTGGACGACCCCGCGCAGCCTGACAGCTGGGACGCCATCGTGGCCCTGAGCGCCCGCAGCGGGCAAGGGTAGCAGGCGGCGAACCGGGTGTTCAACAGCGCCTGCTGCACGTCCTACATGGACGTTCCGGGCGTAGACCGCTTCAAGAGGGGCTGGGCAGCTGTAGCGGGTTTGCAGGATTGCCCCCTTCTTTTGCGCCGCTCTGCCAGGCGGCTCGCCTGTACTGTGGCCGGGGAGGTGGACAGCAGTGACTTTTCTGGCTGATCTCCCAGAGTTCGGCACCTCCACCCAGCGCATGATGAATTTGGTAGGTCGGTGGGCCTGGGATGCCATCGACCCTTGATCTGGTCGTCACTTGCCGCTACCCGGCAGTACGGTGGACATGCTGCGGCAGGCACGGTCAGCGAGGTTGGTTGTACCGGAGTGGGAAGGGAGAAATAGCCTTAAGGGCCCGCCCCACACTCGCAGAAAGTCCGTTGGTACGCAGGTTGCTCCACTCGCTCGTTCCTCGATTTCACAGCCCCACCTCAGAACAAGAAAAGCTCCGCTTTGGACGGAGCTTCTTTCTTCTGGTGCCGGTGAGGGGACTCGAACCCCTACGGTTTCCCGCTCGATTTTGAGTCGAGTGCGTCTACCAATTCCGCCACACCGGCCTGCGCGTTGGGGGCGAGGGGAATCCTAGCGCCCCGGCCCCCACGCGGTCAAACGGGGTTGGGCTCTGGAATGGCCCCTATGCGCGCCCCCAGGTCCCGACGTAACTGGGCGCCCGGAAAGTCCACCCGGTCGGCCAGGGCGTAGGCCCGGCCTAGCGCCGCGTTCAGGGTAGGGGCGGTGGCGGTGACGGCCAGGACTCGGCCGCCGTGGCTGCGCAACTGGCCCCCTGCTAAGCGGGTGCCGGCGTGGTAAATGACCTCTTCGCGCTGCGTGGGGGGCAGCATCAGGGGAATACCGCGCTGTGGCTCACCGGGGTAACCCGGTGCGGCCAGGATCACCACGGCGCTCGCCGCCTCCCGGAAGCGCACGGTGCTGGGGTTCAGCTGCCCCTGCACAGCGTCCAGAGCATGTTGCGCGAGGTCGCTCTCCAGGAGCGGTAGGACCGCCTCGGCTTCAGGATCACCAAACCGGGCGTTAAATTCCACCACTTTCGGCCCCGAGGGCGTGAGCATCAGCCCGGCATACAGCACACCGCAGAAGGGGTGCCCCTCGGCCTTCATCCCGCGCAGGGTAGGTTCGATGATGGTCTGGCGAATCGCAGTCATCGTTGCGTCGTCCACTGGGAACGGGCAGATGACGCCCATGCCGCCGGTCATGGGCCCGGTGTCGCCCTCGTGGATGGTCTTGTGGTCCTGGCTGGGTGGGGTCAGGGCGTAGCGCTCGCCATCGGTAAGGGCCAGGATGGTCACCTCTTGCCCGGTCATGAACTCTTCAATCACCGCCTGGGCCTCTGGGTCACTGAAAATCTCGCGCAGGGCCGCCTCGGCTTCTGCAGCCGAGTGGGCGATGGTGACGCCCTTGCCCGCCTTCAGGGCCGCGTCCTTGACCACGATAGGTGAGGTACTACTCAGGCCAGCAAGATGGGCCAGTGCCTCGTCCAGTGCAGTGAAAGTGTGGTGCGCCGCCGTAGGAATGCTGTGGCGGGTCATGAACGCTTTGCTCCAGACCTTGTCACCCTCCAGCCGACTGGCGGCCTGGATTGGCCCGAAAGCGGGCAAGCCCAGAGCGGTGCAGGCGTCCACGACGCCCGCCGCCAGATAGGCTTCAGGGCCCACGATCACCACGTCGGCGCCCTCACGCTGGGCCAGCTGGGCGAGGCTCGCGGCGTCCTGAGGACTGTCGAGAAGGCGGGCCATCTCGGCAATCCCCGGGTTGCCAGGCGTGCACAGCACCTCGTGGCCAGCCCGCGCGCAGGCGTGCACGATGGCGTGCTCGCGGCCACCGCCGCCAATCACCAGCACCCGCATCACTGGCCTCCGGCGTGGGCGGCGCGGCGTTGCCAGTAGCGTGCGAGCCCCTGCACACTCATCCAGGGCGGGCAGGCAAAGTCATAGCGGGCCGGGAGTTCGGGGTGTTCGGCGCGCAGCTCGTCCATCAGCGCCAGGGTGAAGTCGGCCGTGATCTGCTCCATCTCGTCTCCAGCGTTCAGACCGGCCTGTACCCGCTCGGCATCGGCCGCCAGGGTACGGCGCAGGCCGTTCCAGTGTTCAGGGGTATTCGCATAAGTGCCAAAGTGGGCCAAGTGGAGCCACGCGGCGTCGGTGCCCGCCAGCAGGTCCAGGCTGGTGTGCCACGCGTCCAGGTCAATGTCGGGCGGTGGGGTGGGTGCGCGTGGCGTCTGGGGGGCCAGCAGGCGAATGCCGCCCACGTCTCCGGTGAACAGATCGTCGCCTAAGTGGTACGCTAGATGGTGCGTGGCGTGCCCAGGGGTGGCCAGGGCCCGCACCTCCAGCTGACCCAGGCGCAGCACCTCGCCACCTGAGAGGGCCTGCAGGCGTTCAGGGGGCGCCGGGTGCATCTGGCCCCACAGGCGGTCCATCTGGTCGCCGTAGATCTGACTGGCACTGGCCAGCAGCCGTGCGGGACGGGCCAGATGGGCGGCGCCGCGTTCATGCACGTATGCCCTGGCCGCTGGCACCTCGGTCAGCACCGCGCCCGCCGCGCCCACATGGTCAAAGTGCACATGGGTCAGCAGCAGGTGGCGCACGTCCGCCAACGCGGCCCCAAGGCTTTCGAGACCCGCCCGCAGTTGGGGCAGCGTGCTACCAGGCCCAGTATCGACCAGTGCTAAGCCGTCGCCTGTGTCTATCACGTAGGCGGCAATTACCCCGGGCGTCTGCAGAAAGTGCAGGTCAAGGATCTGTGGGCGGTTCACGCGTTGCCTGTCAGCCGGGCGCCCAGCAGCAGGGCTGCCATGGCGTACTGCACGCCCGCAATCAGGCGCAGGGTCATGACGTTGCGCGCGGTCTTCAGGGGCCCCAGGGTCAGGGCCAGGATACCCGTCGCGCTGAGGACAATCAGGATGAATAGGACCCACAATGCCATGAACGCCAGCATAGCGCGCGATCGAGAGCAGTCTTCCTTGCTTGCGTGTAATGGCCCGAGCTGCCAGCCCCGTGCTCCTAGGAGCGTTGATATGACCCTAATACGAATGCTGATCTTCCCATCAAGTCATTAGGCCTGGTGAATAAAGCAGAACTTTAATACTCGTGCGTACTCAAAACCGATACACCTTTGCTGATGGTAGCGAACAAAGCCTTTACAGTATGAGTGATGCAAGAGGATGCAGTACGATGTGAGAGCATCTATGTGAGATTTCCTTAACAGTTGGCTTTGCTTAAACTCAGGAGTTGCACCTTGTATAGAGGAGTGAATAGCCGTGCTGGTGGAGAAATTCCTCGTTCTTGAGGAAGGTTCGGAGCAGGCGGTTCAAATACACGCTCGGCATCACCGTCATCAGGGCTAGAGCCGCACACGCTTCCAGGGTCATGCCACTCTCCCGGTGCAGGATGGCCAGCGTCCAGGCAAGGCACACCAGCAGCACCCAGCGGTCCAGGCCGATGGCAGTTCGCAACGCGAACTG